>CANQHZ010000016.1 GCA_947623805.1 uncultured Lachnospiraceae bacterium
TGACCGCCTTTGTCTGTATTCCATGTGAGGAACACTGCTGTCTGTATTTCTGTCTGCCTAAGTTGTAGTTGGAGCAGACTACCTGGGAGCCGCCTGCAGGCATCACTATGTCATTGACCGTATAGGTGTTTCCGTTGATATGGAAGGTGGCGCTTGCTAGGTCATCCGGATTCACTTCAGTGCTGCTGGTCAGGGTGATGCTGGTGATGACATCCGTATCCACACGGTAAGTATAGTCGGGTGCCTGCAGTTCTGCTTCTGGCACATCCTTATAGCTTACGATGCCGATGCCTAGTGCTGAGAGGATCTCATCATCCGATACTTTCCCGCTGGTGGTGCCACTCCATGCAGGGTAGCCTAAGTCCGGGGTTTCCAGAAAGATGGACAGCGGCAGGTTCTGGTGCGTCAGGCTGGGCATCCTACTGCGCAGTGTGCCGCCTGACATCTGGTTATAGAGCGCCGCTTCCGTGGCGGTCATGGCATAATTGCGGCCGCCGTGGGTAAAGTAGGCAATGGGTTCAATGACCAGTTTGTAAGAGCCGGAGACCAGATTCTCAAAAGGAATGCCCGTCTTGTCAGCTACCAGCTGTGCGGCATACTCTGAGCAGAAATACCGTTTGATTGCCTCAATGCTTGCACGGGAACTGCCGCCGCTGATGATGCGTGGGAGGGCAACTCCTGGTTTGGAATAGCTGTAGCTTCCATTGGGAGACAGGGAAGATCCCGAACTGTACTGAAGTTTGCATATCTTGCCAAAGTTCAGCACGTTGTTGGCCACATTCGCATTGCTTAGGTCAAAGGGAGTGGAAACCACACTGCCGTCTGTTGTAACAACGGTGACGCGCACTCCGTCCTGGTTGTGCCAGACATCGGTTGCGGTGCCGCTTCCCATTCCGCCGCCCCCGCCGTCTATGTTTCCTTCCCCGGATGCAAAGACGGTCATGCCTGTGGAGAGGAGAATGGCTACGGATAAGAGGAGTGGTAAAATATGTTTGATTGACTGTTTCATATAGGTGTTGTTCCTTCCTGAAAAATAATGACAAAGAAAAAAGACATGGGGTTTCCATGCCTTTTGTATCCTGTGGCGTTATTCAGTTGCCGCCCATGGTGCCGATTTGTTTGTTGATGTCACCGTCACTGTCGATATTGTCCTGCTGGGTGTTCCCAACGTCAATCCATCCAAAGACCGGATCGTAGACCTGTCCGGGATGGCTGTCGTCAGAACCGGTGTCCCCGGCGGGTATCCCTGTCCCGGAACCGCCAGTGGGATTATCCTGCGAGGATGCCGGTGTCTGCTGGACGGGCAGGCCATATTCCGGCTGTTTGTCGGGGTCTGTGATATCATCCGTAGTCACGGGAGGCTCAGTGGGTTTTTCCTGTAAAGCATCTTCTTTGGTAGAGCTGTCGGAAAGGCTTGTGGTGGAGCTGGTTTCATCCTCGGAAACGACCGTCTGGGTATTGTCAGAGGCTGTGCCCTTTATCTGGCTGCTTTCCTTGGCAGCGGCATCGGGGAGGAAGGCATCAGTGCCGAAGTTTTCTCCCCATGTGTCTGTCACATCAGCGAGTTCCGCAGACGCAGGGATGAATTCCCTTTCAGGTTCCCGTGTCAAGAAGTAAGCGCCTGCAAGCACTGCGATGCAGAGTGCAGATAAGCCGCAGATGGCAATAGTTCTTTTTCTGTCGGTTGGTTTTGTATTCTTTTTCATAATATTGGACTCCTTTCGTCGTGTTTCCATTATATACGCACCAGAATATGGAATGTCAACAGCATTCCCGTCAGTATTTCGTATTATGGGAACCGGTCAGCGTGATATGCTGTGTAATGGGCGGGAATAATTCCCCAAACATATGTATCCGGAAGGTAGCGTCACAGGTCACCACATATTCGATCTTGTCGGAATACTGGTTGAACTGCAGGCTGATGTTCTCCACCGTGTAATCTTCGTTGGAAAGCTGTATTCTCTCCTCCATCCCGTTTATGAAGCCTGCGCGCAGAGCATCCTGGTAGGTGGAGCTTAGGTGCAGGTCGGCCATGTAGGAGTCAAGGTTTGCCTCCCTCTGGGAATGGAAGGTATCCGCATAGATGCGGGCGCTGACATTGTTCAGCTCCATCTTGGCCGCATTGCGGATGTTCATGCAGTTGATTTTGACTGAGGCGAACAGCAGCACGAAAGCCATGAGCATGTTGATGGCAAGGATGACGAAGATAGTGAAAAAGGACATGTCCCCGCGTTCATTCTTAAGTATCTTCTTATACATGGCACTCCCCCTCACTTCCAGTAGTGTTCACTGACGCCTGCCCCCTGTGAGCGGACGTTGATGGGCACAAGGTTGAACTTCCAGAAGCCGCCCAGGTAGCAGCACCCCGTCACCGTGATGTAAAAAGGTGTCCCAATCTGGATGCGTCCTGTGTTGCCGGGGCCAGATACCTGATAGGAAATCCCGTCCACTTCGCTCATCTGGCTGGTGAGGAAGGAAAAGAGGGCGTCCGTATCGCCGCTGGTCCCACCGTTTAACTGGATCTGCTTTACAATCTGGTCTGCTATGTGGTCCATTTCCTGTTTGATGGAAATGATGTGGAATACATGGATGATAAATGCCACCAGTATGACCACCACCAGAATGTAGATAAAACTGCTGATATAAGAGGAGTCACCTCTTTCGGACAGCAGGAGCCATTTGAGTTTTTTCTCAATATGTCACCTCCCGGATAATAAAAGGCGCAGGCATAAAGCCGGGGTGGGGCTTCTTGCCTGCGTCTTAAGTGTGGCGTAAGCCGCATACAAGGTATGGGGGTTTCTGCCTGCATATGAATTTTCACGATACACATTCTAACATATGGGATTTACCCTGTAAATCGCAAAGCTGTGCCAGTTTGCGAAAGTTTTGTGCCAATATGGTGCCAACGAGGAAAAAGATAATAGTAGTAAAAAATAGGGTATGATATAATGAAGTAAATAATGATGGAGGTAAAGAGATGTTAAAGCTTGATTGGAGAAAATTTGAAATTATAAATGAGAAGTATACAGACGCTTTCCAAACATTGTGTTTACACTTATTCAGTAGGTTTGTGCATTCAGAGACTATTAGGGCAGATTTTAATCAGGTGGGTTTAGAAACAGAGCCTGTTATGTATAAAGGAAAATTTTATGGATTTCAATCTAAATATTTTGACAAGAAAATGGATTATAAGCAAATAAAGAATTCTGTGGTCAAAGCGCTAGACCACTACCATGATCTTGACATTATAAAAATATATTATAACTGCAACGCTAGGATTTCTACGTCAAAAATAAAAAAGGAATTAGATCAATATGCAAAGAGGTTCGGAGTGACATTGGAATGGCTTGGCAGAGAGTCATTTGAGCTTGCGTTAGGCAATAAGAAAAATTTGGATCTAGGTCAATTATTTTTTGGTATGGGTAGGGAATTGGAGTATCTTTCAGACACAATTCCCGCTGAGAAAAGAGCTTTCTTAAATAGTAAGGGATACATGGATTTAGAAATGACTTGTTCAAATCATCACTTTTATAATGTAAGTGACTTGGTAAATACATTATTAGAAAGCAAACGGATTTCTGTTATAAGAGGTTTGCCTGGTACGGGTAAGAGTGTATTATTAGAGAAAATTTTTACTATTTTAAGTGGAAAAGACTGTAATTTCTATGAACAAATAAAAGTGATTACAAAAAATAGATATATTCCGATGCTTATAAAATTGAAGTATTGTTCAGCAACACCATTAGAGCAGTTGATTAGAGAAAAAAAGTGGGAGTACAAAATTAATCCTGAAAATTATAATATAGTGTATTTATTTGATGGTTTGGACGAAGTATCGGCGGAAGTAGCAGAGAGAATAGTTTCATATTCGCAGGAACTATCTATACAAAAAGCAACACAGAAAATAATATTTACAATAAGAAAAGCGTCACATAATAATGCGTTTTTTCATGGTATAGTTGATGGAGATGATACATATGAAATAGTTGATCTTGATGAAAGTAAAATAACAATCTTTTTTAGGAACAAAGCAGACAAGCTAAAAATCGAGTTATTAAGCGTACTTAAGAAAGAAAATCAAACATTACTGCATGATATAAAAGATATCCTATTGCTAACTTTATTATATGATACAGTTGAAAATGTAAGTGATACTACAAATATATATGATTTATTTTCGTTAAAAGATATGTATTGCAATAGACAGGGTAAACTTGATGAATTAGATTTACCAGAGCCTAAAAGTAACAGTATCTTAGAAATAAATAAAAGGATTGCATATACAATGCATAGCAATAAGGAGGTAATAATATCACGGAAGGATTTTATGAATATTTTGTTTTCTATGTTTCCAAGAATCAGTTATAAAAGTATTAATGAAATAGCAGATTACATGTTGGATACATATTTTGAAAATGATATAAGTGACGAAGCATACTCATATGAACATAGGCGTTATCAAGAGTATTTTTATATTTTGTGTTTGTATGAATTATATATGCAAAGTCCATGCAATTTAAGGAAGGAAGAAATATTTACTGATAATGAATTTTTTAGTGCGTTTTTCTTACCTTATCTTGAGAAAAAAAGTGAAAAAGAAAGAAACTTGATTTCTTTAATAGAGGTCAACCTATTCAAGACTTATTTAGGAACAAATCCATTGTGGGGAGCAGATGCGCCATGGTATCAATATTCGGATGAGTTTTGTTTTGCTGTTGCATCACAACCAGAAAAAACTTTCTATGAAATAATTGAAGATGATAATATGGCTATAAAGGGAAATGCATTTATTGATTTTGAAAGTATTGTAAGAATATTAGAATATAAATCATCTTTAAGTATTGGATTAGCACCAGATCCTTTAGAAGATCAACTTCGTTTTGCATTACGCAGTATTGTAATATGTTGGAAATGTGGGAAAAAGATCTTTGCACAGAAATTATTACAGGAGTTGAGGTCAGGAATAAATTGTATAAAAGATAAATATCCAACGTTTGAGAAATACATAGGTAATGCCTTTTTTGAGGAAAAATATTCTGTAATTTTCATTCAGATAATATTAAATGAACATGGGTTAAAAGAAATATTAGATTATATAAATAAGAATGAAATAAGGGAGGTAATATCAAGTAAAAAGACAAAATATGTGGAAGCACTGGAAAACTTTTATGATATTGCCCTTAATTACAAAATAGAAAGTTTTATTGAGGTACTGGATAGCTTTACAGATGAGAATACGGAATATTTTTGTCAGTTTATAATTTGTGTTGATAATATAAAATACCTTAAGAATAACCAAATATGTGAAAAACTTATGGTATTATTGAAAAAAGCTTCAGCTAACACAATAGGTATATCAATGTTAAAGTTATACTTTGGATTGGAGACAACACAAACGGAAGGGCTGTTGATACAAAAAGAGTTTGAAAGGTTAAGTAATGAAAGATGGATTGACCTATATGGTTTTAATAAAGAACATGATAAAGCAGCGTTTCTTTCTTTATTGTTAGGTAAAAAGTGTGTATCTGAACAATATGCACACGATACAAGAGTTTTATACCAAAACTTATATTGTAATTATGTTAGATTAATAAATAATGAAACGACATTTGGAAATATAATGTCAGGATTTTTGATTGATCAAGGCAATTCGTATATAAATAGGTTTGAAAATATAACTTATTATATTACTTGCATGTTTGCAGAAATTATAATGAATTTTGATTTAGGATTCGCTGAAAAGCAAAACATTATTGAGATATTAAGTGAAAAAGCTAAAAAGACGGTTCATATAGGACTGCTATTGAAGCTACTAAAGAGGAAGAATGAATATGATACTAATAAACTTTTGAGGAGATTTATTGAGTCTATAGTCCAATATGAAAATGATAGAAGTACATATCTTTCTGATAATATTGAGAAATATTTTATTTTATCGTTTTTATATTCCGAATTGGATACAAGCAAAAGCTTAAGTTATATCCGAAAAGGTTTGAATAATGGGGTGGTTAGGCATGGATGGCGGAAGGATGGTATAGTAGATACATACTTGCTGGAAGCATTGGAAATCATGTGGGAAAAGAATTATTTTGAATGGGATGTCTTAAAATCTTATACAGAGGATTTCTTTAAGATGATCTTAATAATCAATAAAATAACAGATGAAAATTATAGAGGTGGTACGTTAGAGAGTTTGGTGGATATTCTGTTAAAAAATGATTTTACATTAGCAAAAGAAATCATGGAAAAAATTGTTGAATACAAACTACATACGAATAGCATCATTTATACATTTGTAGAACAAATGATAAAAATGGGTATTAGTATTGAACATATCATACCTTGGTTTGAATATTTTGATATTGTGAATTATAATGAAGAATCAATATCGATGAAATTGGAATTGTTATTATCAATCTATTATAATGATTGGTATGGTAAAAATGATAGAGCAAATATAAAAAAACGTATAATGTACTATATGGAGGAAGGTTGGATAGTTTCGGCTGTGGATTGGAGGAAGCAGAATTATAAATACTATCTTGATTTTTGTGAAAAAGAGAAAATGGAGGTTAGGCTAAGATTACGAACAGAAAATAACGAAGAATTATCCAACGACACAGAAGACAAATTCATTAAAAAAGTTATAAAATGTAAAACAAAAAAGAATTTACAAAAGTTATATGAAGAACTATCGGATTATAGAAACCGCATCATTATAGAGAATGGAGATAATTAGGAAAGATTAATAGATAAAACCATGGAAATTGATGGAACACCTCAAAGATTTTTAGGCTATTTAGAAAAATGCAAATTTCCCCATCAAACTTTTTATACTGCAAATAGTATGTATTTATATATGCCCGTAGGTTATCTGTTAAAAAAGTATGGATTGTCTAAATTGCTATGGGAATGTTTCAAAAGAAATGGTGGGTATGCCGATTTTATTAATTTGATTAAGGCATATGATTATGTAAGCAACAGGGAAATATGTTCTGAGTTATTTTCTAGGTTCTTTGGATTTTGTGAGTTATTGGTATTTGATGAGAAATAGGAATTTGTAGGGGGAGTGAATAATTTATACGCTCCCCCTATAACCGTATCAAATATTTTGCTTAATAATCCGCGAAATCAACCTCACCGCCACGTTCCGGTCCGCATCAATCCGCGTAACCACGAAGCTGACCTCATCTTTTTTACCGGGCATCCGGTTATCATAGCAGCTGTGGGCGACGGCATTGACACCGATGTGGAGGCGGACGAATACGGTGCCCTTATGGATGTCTGTGACCGTCCCGGCATACTTGCCCTGAATCTTGCACTTGCTTAAGTTGTCCTTGCTGGTGTTGCCGTTTACGCTTTTGACATCCGCCTTTACGGAAATGTCCTCTAGGGAGCGGATTTTGACACTTAAGATGCGCACAAGGATCTGTTCGCCTACATGGAAGCGCTCCACGGCATCACCCAGCCAGTCCCAGGATAAGTCGCGGGCAAGGATGGAACATTCCGTACCGAAGATCTCCACACGGACTACCTTCTCTGCCACGGCAATGACCCTCGCCTGCACAATGCGGTCTTCGCACACGCGGGAATTCCCAACCGTATCCGGCATATAGAAAATCTGGCGTTTCTTATACATTGCATCTTTCCTGCTGGCCACTACGCTGCGGCTGGCATTCTCAAGCCCCTTGATGATAAAGTCGATCTCACATCCAAGCATGTTGCCAAGGATCTTGTTCTGGCGCTGTACCAGTTCACCGTAATCATGGGCTTCATCTTCCACAAGGTTGATCATCATCTCAGAAAGGGGAATCACGACACGCATCTCCTTGTAATAGATGACTGCGATGGTGCCGCCTCCGTCCATTTTCTCAATGCCGCCCAGGGTACCTGCCAGGATCTTCCGTGTACGGTAGGCGTTCTGCAGTTCATGCCAGATGGTATCCTCCCTGCTTTCAGGTGTTTCTACTTCAGAATCAGCATTTAAGGTGAGGATGGTGGAAGGGGCAGCTTTCTTTACAGGGGGTTCTGGCCTTGCTTCAGGAGCCGATGCCTTTGTTTTTCGCCCTCTGGGAGGAGTTGAAGCTTCAGGGGCATTTTTCCCTGTGTCGTTTCCGTCATCAATTCCAGTCTCAGTGGGAAGTTCAGGGGCAGGTTTGTTTGCATTAGCATCTTCCACATCACCTTCGACGGGAGCCTCCCATGTATCTTCCGGCTGCAGTTTCATTCCGCTGTCATTGCCAGTTTCTGCTTCTGCATTCATGTTCTCCTCGGAGGGGGATGTATCTTCTAGAACATCATCTTCCACAGCGGCTTCGCCAGCGCTAGGAAGTTCCCCATCCATAAGGAAGTTACCGTCTGCAGGTGTTTTACCGTCCATAAGGATTTCGTTCTCTACAGGTGTTTCCCTTTCCATAAGGATTCCTGTTTCTGCAGTTGCAGTTTCCAGGAGAGCGCTTTTTTCAGTTACAACAGTTTCTTCAGTTTTTGCTTTTCTGGGCATAGTTTTGTCTCCTTTTCATGGTTTGTTTAGAAAGCCTGTGAATTTTATCAGGCAGGTTGTTTAGTCAGGTCGGCTCAGGACATGATGGATTTCTTGTCCGTCGTGACGATTTCGTATTCCCCGTCAACAGGGGAAAATGTTGGTTTTTCATCCGCCCATTCAGGGGGAGGACTGGCGGCCGCAGCACCTAAAGGTAAAGGGATTTTTCTGGGCGCCTTTGGTTTCTTTGGTTCCGGTTTCATCAACCGTGAAAAGTCTGCTTCTGGTGACTCAGGGAGCCTGCGCCACTCAGGGATGTGGTCGCTGGCTCGGCTTTCCTTCAGCTTTCTGCTCTCTGGGTAGAGGGTGTAGTCATATTTCCCCACCTTAAGTACCTTCTGTCCCCGGAGGATGATCAGTGCCTCATCCAGTGGCAGCCGCAGCACCTCATCCGGTGTCAGGAGCTTACGCTTCCCGATGGAATGTGTCTCACGGTATTCCGGCGTGTAATCGGATACCCGACAGGTGTTGAGCTGCTTCGCCTGGCTGGATACTGCTACGCTGACTTCGCCAGTGCGGTTTGAGATAAACTCTGCCGTCAGTTCGTCGGTGCAGCCTAAGAAAAGCCGGGTATCGCAGTTGCCGATGATCTCCTGCCACTGGTTTAAGGGGTAGCGGTTCTGCATCTGGGGCAGGTTCTGGAAAATGCAGCTTATGGATAACTGCCTGGAGCGGATGGTGCTGATCTTTTTGGTCAGGTCCGCAATAGTGCAGCCGCCGTTTGCAAGCTCATCTGCTAGGATATGTACCGGGACAGGGAGCTTCCCACCGTCCCCGTATTTGTCCGCATAGCGCACCAGCTTGATGAACACGAAGGACATGAACAGGGAGGAGAGAAAATCAAAGGTGGAATCCTGATCTGAAGTGATGCAGAAATATGCACACTTCTCATAGCCCGGCTGCGTCAGGCTGATTTCGTTGTAGCTGGTGATTTGACGGATTAGCTTGTTCTGGAATACCTGCAGCCTTGTACCCAGCCCGATGATGACACCGCTGCGCACCGTGTCGGACGCCTGCTTGAAGATATTGTACAGTGATAACGGGTTGGACAGGAAGCTGCCCACCATGGATGTGAACAGGCGCAGGCACCATGCGTTCATCATCAGCAAAAAGATCTGCCCGCCGAACATCCGACACCATGATTTGAAAATGTTTGAGGTGGCTTGGGATGCACCTGTGGCAAATGCCATGGGTGCCGTGTATACGATCACGCCCAACAGGATGTAGCGTTCTGCCGCCTCAAAAGCAGCTTGATGTAGTTCCATGCAAGGATCAGCAGGAGTATCAGCGCAATCAGGGCAACTGAACCGCTGGCGCATACGCCAAGGATAGTCAGCAGGACGGAATTAAAGTCCGCGAAGTTTAAAGGCGGAAGTTCGGAGGAGAGTATCTAGGAATACGGTGTTCCCCCTATGGCAAGGATCATATCCGTGATCTGATCACAGTAGTAGATCAGGCCGATGAACAGGATGAATCGGATGCTCAGTTTGATGGGGTCTTCCGCCTCCACCCCTGTAATCAGCCCCAAATTCTTAAAAAGCTGCCATACCCAGTTTAAAAGGACAAGACCGATGGCGATAGCAACAAAGACTTTATACATTGTCTCTGCAGCCGGGAAGTAACGCAGGAAGGTTCCCATGTCACAGCCCAGGGCACCCAATACCGAGGTGTGGAGATTAGATCAAGCCCGTTCATCACCTGTTCGGCAATCCATTCCACTATGCCGTCAAGTATACCCATGGGTCATCCCCTCCCTTCCGTCAGCCGTTCTATTTTCCGTCTGAGAAGAACGGTGTGATATAGGCGAGGATGAAACCAAGCCCGTTTAATATCACCCATGAGATTGCAATGCGCTTGAGCCAAGCGCGAGATTCGTCCACGGTCTTGCCTGATTTTGAAAAGTTCATAAGAAGCAGCGCGACGGATGCTGTGACAATGGCGGCGATGGTGGAGATGCCCAGGATCTTGCCGTAGACATCCTTCATAATGGTCTCTGCTTTGGACCACATATCTGATGCAGGCACTTGGTTCGTCTGAAGGGTAAAGAAGTAGGCAAAGGCTGCCACACTTAGGATGATGTTCTGGTAATGGATGCGGAATTTATTCTTTCTGGAAAGCGTGTTCCCTTTCTTTTGGTTGGTGTTTCCTTTGTTTTTCAATGAATTACCTCCTGTGAAATTTAATATTGTAGAAAATACCGGCAGTCCGTGAGAGACTGTCGGCCAACTTTGCCATGTCAGAAGACACGGCATACGGACTGCAAAAAAACAGCACCTGCGGTTTGCAGATGCCTGAAAATGGAATGGATATGGATGCAGTTACAATTTTGAGCATGACCATTATAGCATGGGCATTTTTACCTGTAAATCGCAATGCAGTGCCAGTTTGCGAAATTTGTGCGCCAATCCAATGCCAATCTGTCATTTTCCTTCCGGAAAGAACTTATCCAGCATTTCAATGCAGTCTTTTGAGGTGTATCCCCAGAGGATGGAACTAAGTGCCTGGACTGCTTCCGGACGTTTCTGGTAATAGGTTCTGTGGGAGATGTTAGCAATATGCGGACGCAGGCTCTCAATGATTTCATCTGTGTTCTGGAGCTGCTGGGGGGAGAGGTAACTGTAATAGAGTATCCAGTAATACTGTTCCCCGTGTTTATGCTTACTGCGAAGAATGTCCACTGCAGAGTTTAAGAGTGTCAGCATCTTGTTGCTTCGTTCAATGCTCTTTGCATAATCCTCCAGCTTTGAGCCTCCGATATCTGCCCCGGCAAGGTAGATGGAGTCTAGAAATTCCTCTATGCTGCTTCCATATTCGATCTCAAAGGTGCTTCTTACCTACTGGACAGCCAGCTCCAGGTTCCAGACGGCATCGCGGTAATTCTTTAACAGTTTCCATGTGTCATGGAACAGCGGATTTTCCTGTTCCGATGGAATATTCTTGTTTTGTATTTGGCATGATGGTTTACCTTCTTTCTTCATTTTTCGTATCAGTTTTTGTGTCAGCCTGTTTGGATAGTGCAGGATTGTTGCCGTCTTCCGACGGGCTGGCAGGGGAAAGGGTCAGTTCAAACCAGTATGGCATCTTCCCATCCGGGCAGGCGATCTGTAAGGAATACTTAACTACAGTTTCTTTGCAGTCGGATAAGGGATATAACTTATACTGGGTTCGAGGGCATTCACAGCACGAAATCCCTTGTGCCGCAAGGATTTGCGCCACTTTTTGGATGATTGTTTTCATGTGCGGTTTTGAAACGCTGGCGGCCTGTCCTGAAACGCTGTTTTCCACCTCCATGATGGTGATCTGTTCCTCCCTGATCGGTTCTGCTTCAGGAAGGGATGGAGCCTCCGGAACGTGTACGGGGATCTGGAATGTCATGGAAATCTCCTCCTTGTCAATCATTACGTCACTGATATTGAACATGGTGGACAGGTAGCTGCACAGGTAGATGATGCTGCCATGCCTGCCGGTGAACGATACCAGTGAAAGATATTCTTTGTCCTGTAACTTGTTTAAGATGCGGCTCACTGTAGCCTTTGAGATGCCCCAGCGCATGGCAAGGTCACTGAAGTTTGTCAGCGGGCTGCTGGTGCAGTTGCGGAAATATACCACAGGTCCCAGCTCAGAACCCTGTACCTGACCGTCGTTGTAGATGGCATGTACCCACAGGTCCAGTACTATGTCCATCTCCGAGCATTTTCCCATACTGATCAGCTCATGGACGACCGCAACTGGGAAAAAGAAAAAACCCGCATCTTTCAGACATGGGTAATTGTAGTCAAGCGCCGTATTATGCTGTTTCCAGCCGTTGATGCTGAATTTGACCAGGTTGTTCCTGACGAGCCGGGTGTAGGTGATATAGTTCTGTTTCTGCAGGAAGTCCAGGATGGACAGCGCCTGGTGCTGGAAGCGTGTACGGAACCATTCTGCCAGCTCCGAGGTCTTGCATATCCATTCGCCCGGACCAATCAAATAGGAAATCCCTTCTATCCGTCGGTAGGAGGAACGGAAGTTGGCATAGGAGCAGAGTGTCATGTAATAAAAAAGATAGGAGCTTCCGTTTGTGCGGATGTCCCTATCTTCCATAAGATTGCGGATGAACTCACGGTAAATGCGGCACCGTGGATAGTCCACAATTTGTTTTACTTCTAATTGATAATCCATAGTATATGATCTCCTCTAAAATATTGATTAAATCTTGTACTGTAAATATGATTGTGTTATGATGAAAAAAGAAATGCGTTACTGGGTATGAACGGCTTTCTTCCTATTTAACGAGTCTGCTAATAAAAAGGTAGTTGACCACCATACGATTCTTTTCCTTGCTAATAGCCTGCTAATCAGACTAGCAGGAATTATATGATATTAGATGGAAAAAACGGCACTTGATAGACAACTACCCACAAAAAAGTCCAAATTACATAGAAAACATGGACAACAGAGAACTTGCTGGACTCTAAAAAATAGGTTACTTTAACTCCTAAGCGATAGGTCGGACGTTCAAGTCGTCTCGGGGACGTTTTAGGGCATTGAAAAAAGGGGTTTTTATCTCTGGATTTTCAATGCTTTTTTGTTTCAGGAAAATATCTGCCTTTTATCAGTCACGGGACCTAATAAAAGCCCCATACTTAAACTTTAAGCAAGGGGCTTATTATTTATAACATATGGCTTATTTTTACAGATACTGTTCCAAGTCTCTAAGCAGTTCTTCCTCAATCGATATGAGTTTTTTACAGATATCCTTTGATGCTTGGTTTGCTGCTGCGTATTGGTTCATGTATTTGTTGAGTGATTTTATGCCCATATTGCAGCCGTCCGTGAGCAGGTCTGCGACTGTTTTGTCGCTGTCGTCCATTGTCATTTTTACATTAGTTTTTATCCAGGACATACTCTTAGCCATTAAATTCGGGTCTTTTTCATCACTGTCATATTTCACAAGTAATGAATGGATTTCGTTGCCAAGCTCTCCGTGATGTTTCTTGCTTTTTGCAAGCATATCCTTTAATACAGAGCTTTTAATTCTGTCCATAACCTCATCAATTGACGAAACGGCCATTTTTGTGCCTGAATCACATTCTTTTAGCAGGCTTATTGTATCATTGTTTTCCATTGCCATACCTCCTGTTTAGGATTAGTATGGCTAGATTATACAATATTATTCGTCGGTTTTGTCTGTTGTTTCGTTTGTTGTGTCGTCGGCCTTGTTATTTGCTGTGTCGTCAACTGTGTTGTCTGTTGAGCCGTCGGATGTTTCATCATTTGTATCGCCTGCTGTGTCAGCGTTTTGCTGTTTTTTTGCTTTTAGCTTTTTAATTCGCTTTTTAAATCCTTTGATTATCAATGTTAAAATAATGATAATCAGTATTGCAGCCACAATGCAAATAGTGACGATAAGAGTGAGCGATTTTATCTCTATTATGCAGAAGATATCGCTTGAACCTATCATGTCTACCTGCAGATATTGACCGCGCGCTTTGCTTTCCAGCTGTGTCCAGTTTCCGTCTCTGTGAGCCCAGACCTGTGCGTCCTCATAAGGATTCAAAAGTCTTACAGCAAATGATTCATCATCTTTTACGCCGCTGTTTTCGAGAGAGATATCGTAAATTACATAATTTTGACCTACAGCAGCTTCCGGAGGCGCCATATCGATTAACTCTGCGTTTAATACTGTGTCTGTGGTAAATACTTTCTCCACAAGCGCGTATGGTTTCTGGTATCCACTGTCAGTAGTATCCTCGGTTTTTTCGCTGCTCTCTACTACCAGGACATTATCCTTATACTCACCCTCGATGAAAAGATTGCCCGTCATTACCTTGTCGGAATAATCCGGCCATACGCCATAGAAACCGTCCTTTTGCGGAATGTCCGGGTAATTCAAGTGAGCAAGACTTTCGCCGAACTTTAATTCCTGTGTGCCAAGGTAGGCATCCTCTATCCTATAAGTAACCTTTAAGTGCCAAAATTCATTCGGAAGTCCCTCGGTCGTCAAAAGGTCTTCGTATGAGATAGGTTCGGCTACGCCTATATAGCTTACATTGTCTATGCCGTAAAGCTCGTCGCTTACATAATAGTTATCGCATACCTTTGCGTCACTGTCTTCATCGCTTTGAGTAATGTCATAAGAAGTAATCTGTCCCGCGATAGCGCCTTTCTTGCCGATGGTTGCTTCTGCATTTACAATAGAATAGCAGTTTTGGAGAGTGTCTGCATAGCCGGCAATGCCGCCGACATTCTTCGCGCCCGAGATGGTGCAAAGCGCATAGCATCTCTTTATTACAGTAAAGGATTCGCCAGCGATGCCGCCGACATAATCGCCCTCCGTGCTTTCCACACTGCCGTATCCCTCCGAATCGACTACTATGCCGTGCCGCATGTAGCCTACGATGCCGCCTGCACCGTCTTTCTTGGAAGTGATGTAGCCCTCGTTTATACTGTTATTTATAATACATTTTGTAATATATCGCTGTCCGAGCTTAAAATCAACACTTCCTGCCGCGTTATCTTCAGGGTCTTCCTCGTCGATGGACATAGCGCCTGCGATACCGCCGATGTTGATGTCGCCCTTTATTATGCTTGTATTTTTGCAGCTGTCTACCCGTCCTGTGGTCGTTTTTTCGATGTCCTCGTCAGAGATTTCTTCGTACAAATCGCTGACATCGGTTTCCGTATAATCTGTAAGACGGTCTGAAAGAATATTAAATACGACGTTTAATTGGTCGTTTACGGCTTTCAGGTCATTATTTACCTTGTCTGAATAGTTTGAGGCGTCGTTGTTTAACGCTTTGAGCACGTCTGAGATAGCTTCAAGCTGGTTGTGCAGGTTTTCCCTGTGTGCGTCAAAGGCTTCGCCCAAAGTTGAAAATGCTAGGTCAGGCTGCATATTTATATAATCAACTATGCCGCGTACGCCGCTTGCTGCTGCCTTTAAAGAGTTAATCATGTTTTGGACTTCATCTATAGCCTTGTCGATATCGCCTTTTACGTCATCTACCGCGTCGCCGACATATGGTGAGATTATGGTAGAAATGGTGCTTAAGCTGCTTAATATTGTGGAGGCGGCATCAGTCATACCGCTTACCGCGTCTGCAAGGTTTAGTAGTTCGTTTTTAATTGCATCAGCATCGCTCGGTGAACTGGCAAGCAGGCTTTGGAGTGCTACGACCGACTGACTTGCCTGAGTTGCCGCCTCATGGAAAGCGTTTATTGCCGCATCTATATCGTCCATCGCTCCGTCTGCTGCTGCGCGTTTATTCTGCTTTGTGAAACTTATGTTTGCTGTAGCCGGTGTAGTAGGTTCTGCGAAACCTTTTAAATTAAATTCATATGTGTATGCGCTGCCCTGGCTTTTTGACACATTCAAAGCTGTTCCTTTGGAGGTAGTTACTATAGGAGTGTCGGCTAAGGTATAGCCCGAATCAGGATTAACTTTCAACATAATGGTGCCGTCAGTTGCCGCCGAATATGAGGCGCTGCCGCTCATGTTTGAGGTTAAAATGAGCGGAATAACTTCAAAAGTAGCTGTTATCTCAACTGTACCGCTTGGCATTCTAAAGGAATATGCCTCTCCGTCGCGTTCGGGAGGAGTTAGTTCTATTCCACTGCCAGAAGAAGTCACTTCAATGTCCGTTAAGTAATAACCGTTTTCCGCGATAGGATAGATGATAACTGTATCGCCTGGATCTACTTCTACAGTAATTCCTGTTATTTCAAGGGCCTCAATAGACACATCTTTTTTAATGGCAGCGACTTTTAAATCTCCTTTGCCTTTGATAGTAGCCTCAATGTAGTCGCCATGTTTTTCGGGACCTTTGGACGATGTATCATTAACAAAAGCTTTTGTATGTGCAAACTGCCCCTCAACCTTAACATTAGCCGTAGTCATAGTAAATACAAACTCATTTTCACTATCGCCGGGCATAATTACGACATCATTTCCATCTGCATCAGTAGCTGATATTTTATCAAGCTTATACCCGTCATCCGGTGCAGCCGTGATAGTTACGAGCTCTCCGGCCTCGGGATTTTGACTGCTGCACGAAAGACTTCCGCCGACAGAGGTAAGCAGGGATATTCTTTTATAGTCCGTTTCCTCAAACGCTGAACCGTCAATCCTGTCATAAATTTCCAAGTCATTCTTAAGCGCTTTAATATAATTGTTTACTCTTGAAAATCCGTCGCCCGCAAAAGATATATTGTTCATCACATCGGGCAGCAAATCAAAAACGTGCTCAATGCGCTCACTGATATTCTGCGCCTGAGTTATATTGTCGTCAGCGAAATTTTTCATCTGCGCGACAAGCTCATTGCCGGAATCAAGCGCGTTATCACCGAATGTGCCCAATGTATCAAAATCGCCGCTTATAGCGTCTTTCCCGTCACCCATATCGTCAAGCGTCTTTTCTATCAGGTCATGGAGCTTGTTGACGGCATTTCTGAGCGACTGCGCCTCATTTACTTCGATGTAAGGTTCCATCTGACCGACAATGCCGCCGACATCCTTTCTGCCATAAATCTCGCCATAGTTTGTACAGAGCGAAACCATGCCCGTCTGCCTGCCTGCAATGCCGCCGATGTTGTAGCCCGTATGCTCATAGCCCACTCTGCCGTAGTTCGAGCATCTCGAAATCAATCCGTCGGAATAGCCTGTGATGCCGCCTGTATCGACGCCGCTATAAAGCGTCAGCTCGTCATCATCAGAGGTAAGGCTTGGGAGTAAGCCCGTTTCCATGGCGTCATCTTCCTCAACCCATTCAGTGTCATCATTTATATTTGAATAATTGGAACAGAAAGTGACAGTGCCGTGGTTGATGCCGGCGATGCCGCCTGTCGTATAGTAGCCTGTGATGTGTCCTTTGACGCTGCAGCCTGTGACGATGCCTGTAGCCTCGTTGATGCCGACGATGCCGCCTATGGTGTCGCTGCCGTTGACTGTTCCCTGAAAACTGCAGTTTTTGATAGTGCCGTGGTTTACACCGCATATGCTGCCAAGGCATTCCTTTTCGTCTGTGCCTGTGATGTTGCCCTTGAGCCTGATATTTCTGACAACTCCGCCGTTTTCAATATAGCGGAAAAGTCCAGCCACATAGCCGTCGCTTTCATTATTAAAGGATATAGTATGATTGCCGCCGTCAAATATACCCGCAAATATCGGAATCATATTAAAATCAACTCTCGTCAGGTCGAGGTCGCAATTTAATGTAATGATTTTGTCTGCCGACCACGAATTTATAGAGCAGTTATCCACGAAAGCGATAAAATCGTCCATATTGTATATCTGTATGTCTGTGTATTGAGATTCGTCAATTGTGCTTTCTTCTGCGTCTGTGGCCGCATTTGCAGTCATTATATTTTGCGTGGGGAGTGAAGTGCAGACAAGCGCCGCCGCTAATCCCAAGGATAGGAATTTAAGCCTTTTCATTTCTTATCCTCCTCCTTTTCTTTTTGGAGCAGCTCCTCCAAATCCTCGCCGTCGTCTTCACGCTGTTCGAGCTTGCCCATATTTACAAAGAGATTTGCGTCGCCGCGCACAAATCCGTGCATCTCGCCGATGACAGTACCGTTAATCTGCCCTTGGACTAAGCCGTCCACGCGCATAAGCCCTGACGTCTTTTCGAGCTTGAGCGGTATGGATACGGCAAATGAAGTCCTGTCGATAATCTTTTCGCCGAGCAGCAGGATTTGCGGCAGCACGAACATTACTATTATTATGGAAATAATGGTGCCGCGCCCAAGGCACTGTCCGATACCGCATATCGCGCCGTCGGAGGACATCTTGCCGATGAAAATGCCCGCAAGCGCAAGCATTGAGCCGGACGTTACGATAGTGGGAAACGCAAAGTTCATAGTTTCGATAATTGCGTCTCTCTTTGGCATCTGGTTTTTAAGCTCCATAAAGCGCCCTGAAATAACAATGGCGTAGTCGATATTCGCACCCATCTGGATAGAGCTTACTATCAAATAGCTCATGAAAAACAGATTTTTTTGCTGTATCGCGGGGAATGAGAAATTGACCCAAATTGCGCCCTGAATAATCAATATCAAAAGTACGGGCATGCCCGCCGACATAAACGTAAACAAAAGCACTACCAAAACGGCAAGGATTGACACTACATTTACCACCGTGTTATCTGTCTGGAAAGTCTTGTAAAGGTCGTATTGGCTTGTCGCCTCGCCCGGGATAAGGATAGTGGCGTCCTCATAATATTTATTTGCAATCGTATGCATTTCGTCAAGGAAAGCAAATGTCTCGTCGCCCTCCTCGGGGAGTGTGAGGTATACAAGCATACGGCTGTATTCCTCGCCTTGTAGCTGGTCGAGCGCAATTTGCATTTGAGAGTGCGCGTCCTCAAGTGTATCCATCAAATCGTCTTCGAGTGTGACGTAGCCCTCCTGAACCTCGTCATACAGGAACATGATAATATCAATCAAAGGTATGCTGTATGTAGAAAGTCCGTTTACAATCTTCGCATAATTCTCATCGTTTACGGCGTATGTCATATAAAGCAGCTCCGCCACCTCGTAATCAAGCTCCAAAAGCTCCGAGAAATCCCTCGCCGTGAGCTTGTCGGTGAGCATATAGCCGTCCATCGCCTCTGTGTTTGCAAGCCCCATCGAATAATCCACTTCAGGCCGCGCGTCAATCTCCTTTAATAGCGCCTTTTCCTTGTCGTAGTTGCCCGCGGGGACTACCAGTGCCACCATGTTTGACGTGCCAAAGCTTTCTTCTATCATCTCATCAACTATCATGGCGTCGCTTTTTACAGGCGTTTCAAGCATTGAATAGCCGTACACATAAGGGCATTTTGATGAAATTATATACGCGCCTACGATAAGCACGAGAAACAGCGGCGGCATAATAAATCTCGTCGCGTATGCGAATTTGCCGACAAACGGTATTTTGGGGATAAAGCTCTTGTGGTATGTCTTATCCATAGCGTTGCCAAACAGCATGATAAGTCCCGGCATAAGCAGGAATACCGCCAATAAGCTAAGCAAAATAGCCCTGATAAGACAGAGCGCCATGTCGCGGCCGATACCGAACTGCATGAACATCATGGCGATAAGACCGCCGATGGTAGTAAGCGAGCTTGATGAAATCTCGGGAATAGCTTTGCTGAGTGCGACTATATCCGCCTCACGTATAGAAAGCTTTTGATGCTCCTCCTTGTATCTGTTACAGAAGATAACGGCATAGTCGATTGACAGCGCAAGCTGCAATACGATTGTTACCGAATTGGATACGAATGATATAGTGCCCATTATAAAGTTTGTGCCTTTGGTGATGAGTGCCGCCGCTATGAAAGTAAGCAGGAGCACGGGCACCTCCGCCCATGTCTGTGATGTAAAGAGCAGCACCGTGACTACAACGATTGCCACGAGCACGCTGATAACCTGCATTTCGCTTGCTATCTGCTCCGCCGAGGCGTCACCCATGCTTGTAGATACATAGATATCGTAATCCGACAGCATTTCCTCAATGTCCGCGAGAGCCTCAAGCGCGCGGTCGTCTGTTTCAGAATAGCCGAAAGTCACATCGTAGAGCGCTGAAAAGTTGTTGTAATGTTCCTCGGAATTGTCAAAGGTAAGCATTATTACCGTGTCAAGGTTTTCAAGTGTGTCGGCTATGTTTTCCGCTTCATCGTAAGGTATGTTTGTCACCATTATTTTTGCCGTGCCGTAAGTGATAAACTGCTCCTCCATGAGGTCAAGTCCCTGACTTGTCTCTGTAGTATCAGGAAGATACGCCGACATAGAATTTTCCACGCTTACCCAGTTCATTGACACTACGGAAAAGATTATCGCAATGCCAAATAACAGGAAAAATAAGTTGCGTCGGTCAACGATAAAAGTAGCAACCTTAATCATAAAGCTGCCGTCTTCTTTGCTGACATTTGTCTGTTCAGCCATATTTCCACCCCTTTTGAAAAATGTAAGCTTGTGTAAAGCAGAACATTTGAGAAAAAATCAGAAAGTCTTTTACACAAAATATTATAGATATTATAATACAATAAAATTGCTGATACAAGAGTTAAGGGGCAAAATTTATGTATTACCATCGGTCTCATATTAACCTTGTATCGGCGGCGATATTATGCTATTATTTTAAGGAAAAGACGGTAACACATTATAATGGCGTTTTTTGGGTGAGCTAAGTGAATTATATAGTTTTGGATATGGAGTGGAATCAGGGAGCGGACCTGAAAGCCAGGCAGGCGAGTGAGCTTGATTTTGAGATAATAGAAATAGGCGCTGTCAGGCTTGATTCTAGCAGAAATGTGGTGGACAGCTTTCACGAGATGATAAGGCCGCAGGTATTTCATAAAATGAATGAAGCGACCAGAGAGCTTATACACATAAATATGAGGCAGTTAAAGGGCTGCCGCGATTTTGCAAGCGTTGCTGAGAGCTTTCTGGAGTGGTGTGGGGACGATTATATTTTCTGCACATGGGGAAATACTGATTTGATAGAGCTCCAGCGCAATATGGATTATTACAATATGACACACATGTCGGAAAAACCGATTATCTATTATGACGTGCAGAAGCTTTTTAGTATAGCGTTTGAGGATAAAAAGTCGAGGCGTTCGCTGGAATATGCGATAGATTTTTTAAATATTGACAAGGATATAGCCTTTCACCGCGCAGACGCCGATGCTTTTTACACGGCTGAGATTTTGAGACGCATTGAAGATGACGCGGTATTTCGCAATTATTCATATGATACATACCATTTGCCGCAAAATAAAGAAGATGAGATACATGTGCGTTTTGACGACTATTCAAAATATATATCCCGCGCCTTTTTTGACAAAAAAGACGCCTTAAATGACAGCAGTGTCGTTTCCACGGAATGTTTTATATGCGGCAGTGCTACGCGCAGGAAAATTCCGTGGTTTACAAACAACAGCAAGCATTATTATTCTATAGTAAAATGTCCCGTGCATGGTTTGATAAAATGCAAGATACGATTTAGAAAATCGGCATCGGATGAGAGTCTGTATGTCGTCAAGACAATGAAGCAGGCAACCCCTGAAATAGTCGCCGACATTATGCAAAAACGGAGAAATGCTAAAAATGCAAGGAAAGAGAAGCATTAATATCTTCTCTTTCTTCTTTGGCGTCGGCGTTTTCTCTCTTGGCGTTTTTGCCAACGGGCGGTTTTTTTGGCCGCGCGCTTTGCTATGCGGTTTTCCTGCTTGCGCTTGCGTATGCGCCTGTTGCTCTGCCCTCTTGGCGAAAAGCTGTAGCTGTTTATCGTAGAAATGATAAAGATGATAAGCAGGATTGCGCCCGCACCTATCAGAATGCCTGCAATTACACGTTTTACGTTTACGAATATTACCTTTTGTTCATCAGCATCTTCGCTTTCTTTATCGGAGGCGTTATCGGGGGTTGTCAGAACGCTTTCGGTTTCCGTCATTGTCTGGTCTTCGGTTTCGTTTTTAGGATTGCCGTTTGTCTGAGCGTCGTCGCTTTGAGCTGTATTTTCGCTTGACAGTTCGCTTTCCGCCGTGGAAAAACTGAAAGTGTTCACGCTGTCTTTTGTAAAGACAATATTGCAGCTCCCTACGGGAATATCCGAATAGCTGTAATTGACCGTGGCTATTACGTTTGATTCTTTATCAGCGTCTGCGCTTTGATAGGTAAGCTCTGACGCTGTATCGCTAAATTCCGCAGTATTTGGAAGTATGACATATTTTCCGCTTTCCATAGAGATAAGCGGCGTGGAGTCGCCGAAGATATCGCTGTCGGCCTCAAACAAGTCTATACTTTCTACGTTGTATTTTGTCTCATTGTCGTCGATTGAAACTCTGTGGAAATTTTCAAAGCCGTACTGGAACAGCGCGAGCGTGTCCTCGTACTGGTAGGGCCTTTCTTCCATAAGCACGACGCATACAAGCTTCATTCCGTCCTTTTCGGCGGCGCTCACAAGCGTCTGGCGCGACTGCGACACAAAGCCTGTCTTGCTGCCGAGTAGATATTCATATTCGTAAAGTTTGCCCGATAAAAGCTCGTTTTTTGATGAAAACCAGGCATCATCTTCGTTTGACGGCTTTAATTTGAAATGGTAGCGCGGCGTTGACGACATTTTGCATAAAAGCTCGTTGCTGAAAAATTCGCAGCCGATTAGCGCCAAGTCGTGGGCGGAGGTATAGTGATTTTCGTCAAAAAGCCCGTTTGCGTTTGCAAAGTGTGAATCCGTGCAGCCAAGCTCCTTTGCTTTTTCGTTCATGATTTCTGCAAAGCCCTCGGCGGATTTTTCCCTGCCAAGCTTCTCAGCGACATGCTCGCCGACGGCGCTTGCCACGTCGTTTGCGGACAGTACAAGCACGCTGTAGAGGGCATTTTCGAGGCTGATCGAGTCGCCCTCGTTCACGCCGCCAAGGCGTGCGCCGTCGGGCGGCACGTCGTATATGGCGTCGTGCGAAAATACTACCTTTTCATCAAGGTCACAATTCTGCATTGCGAGAAGGCTTGTAAGTATCTTGGTGACGCTGGCGGGATACATTTTTTCGTGTATGTTTTTGGCGTAAAGGATTGTATGCGTGTTCATCTCCATAAGAATAGCGGCTTTTGCGCCGACAGCGGGACCCTCGGGCCAGCCTGGTATCTCGTTTGACTCGACAGGCAGCAGCTTTCGCGCCTCCTGTTCCGCCATATAATCAATCCCAAGGCTTACGCAGGGGAAAATAGCGGCAGCAGTGACGGCTGACGCACATATGATGGCGGATAGGGTTTTTAGAATATGGTTAAATTTATTTAAGTTCATTGTAAAATCCTTTTATATTTCCTTTCAAGTAAGTATATCCGAATTTTCGAGTTAATTCCTTATATCGCTTTAGCGGATTAAATTAAGTATTATTATAACATTTGGGCAGAGATATTTTCAATATTTTTAATAATTTACATAATTTTACAATGCAGTTAGTGCCGCAAAAGCATACTTCTACAAAACAGCCCTTAATTTTTCAGTTTCAGTTTCTATAACACTTTTATCAATTCTTTGAAATAAAACTTCCAATTCAGGAAGTAAATAACCGGCTGAAACAGAGTGTTTTTCCCATTTGTTATTTATACCCAGCCATTTGCACACCTTCTCTGATGAAAATGGTAAAAATGGAAATAGTAAAACTGCCAAATTAGCGATAATCTGAACGCATTGATAAAGTGTATTTTTACATACATTCTCATCAGTGGTTCTGGTAATCCAAGGCTGTTCAGTGTCAAAAAATTTATTTGCGTTTCTTATAAAATTAAATATTTCAGAAATTGCATCCTTGAAAGCGCCATTTTCAATCTGCCTGCCGACGGAAACAAACAATTCATCTATACGATTGCTTATAGACGGATTATCTGTTCCATCTGGAACAATTCCGTCAAAAAATTTTACGATAAACGCTAACGAACGGTTCACAAAATTTCCGTATGCCCCAAGAAGTTCACCATTATGGCTATGGACATATTCCCTCCATGAAAAATCCGCATCCTTCTTTTCAGGACCATGTGCCAGGAAAAAGTAACGGATTGAATCTGCTTCATAATTCTCCAACAGCTCTTTAACCCAAATTGCATAATTTTGACTGGTAGATATTTTCCTTCCTTCTAAAGTCAGATATTCGCTTGACACAATCTGATCCGGCAAATGCCAATTTTTATCATTCCCCAGCAAAAGCGACGGCAAAATAATTGTGTGAAATGGAATATTATCTTTGCCATGCACATAGTAATGTTTCGCGTCTTTACCCCAGAGTTCTTGAAAATCAGCACCTCTTGCTTCCGCGGCTGTTTTACTTGCGGATAAATATCCCAACACATTTTCCGCCCATATATAGATTGTTTTGTTTTCGTAACCAGCTTTGGGGACTTTTATACCCCATTCTAAATCCCTTGTCAAAGCGCGGTCTCTTAAGCCGTCGTCTATATATTTATTTGTAAAGGCAATGGCATTTTTCCTCCAATTTGGGTGATTGTCAACCAGCGCCCTTAGTTCAGCCTGTAATTTTGTAATAGCTATATATAAATGCTTTGAATTTTTAAAGCTTACAGGCTTTCCGCATACTGCGCAAACCGGCTCTGCAAGCTCCTCCGGTGCGAGTACTGTGCCACAAGCATCACATTGGTCTCCTCTGGTGTCTTTTCCACATTTTGGGCATTTTCCCAGCACAAAACGGTCAGCCAAAAAGGTATCGCAGCTTTCACAATATGCCTGCGGAGCTTCTTTTTCGTAAACATAGCTGCTTTCATACAATTTTTTATGAAAATCCCTTACAAATTTTTTATGCTCATTCGAAGCTGTCTTTGTATATACATCATAACTAAAGCCCAGCTTATTAAAGCAATCTGCGAATTCTTCGTGATAAAAATCGCTGATTTCCTGCGGGCTTTTCTTCTCCTGCTTTGCCCTAAGCGCTACTGGAGTTCCATGACAGTCACTTCCTGATACGAAATATACATTATCTCCAACAGCCCTGTGATACCTAGCCAATACATCTCCGGGCAATAATCCTGCAATGTGCCCTATATGCAATGAACCATTTGCATATGGCCATGCGCCGCCGATTAAAATATTTCTCATTTTACATACCTCATTTCTTAATTTATAGTGATAACTTAGTTTTTGCGACCTTGTAGGTCATTTCATTTTCTGCAATAAAAAAGCCCTCCTCTCTGAAAAATTTCTTTTTCAGGGACGAGAGCAAATGCTTCGTGTTACCACCCTAAATTCACCTATACCTCACGGTATAAGCCTTATCAGCTGCGGATGAGAAATGATTCATCGATAGCCTGTCACTGTAACGGGTGCACCCGTCGTAGCCTTGGCATAACAGCTTCGGTACGTAGCTCCGAGACCATTTTCAGCAATTCCTTTTGTGTCTGCTTTCACCTGCCCAGACTCTCTGTAACATATCTAACTGCTTACTCTTCTCTTCATAGCCTTTAGTAATATTTTTGTAAATCATACAACGATTTTTTCATTTTGTCAATGATTCCTCAGTTTAATTCAAGAACTTCCTGTTGCAGGACATTGCTTAGCAGAATTTAAGATTATCTGTGACAAATCGGTTTGAATAGTGTAAAATATAGGAAAATATTATATGCGATGGGCGCATATGTGAGTTCAGGCGGGTTTGCGGTTTTGGGGCGAATGCCGCCAAGGTGAATAGGAGTGTTGTTATGAGATTGAGAAATGTGACAGGCTCGCGTGAGGTTATTGCGGAGAGCCGCTTTGTGGTGCAGGAGCCGTCTGAATATAAGGGCAAATGGAGAGAGACTTTTGGAAATGACAGGCCTCTGCATATCGAGATAGGCATGGGCAAGGGGCGCTTTATGATGGAGCTTGCCGCGAAAAATCCTGAGATAAATTATATAGGGATAGAGAAATATTCTACTGTTCTGTTGCGTGCCGTGCAGAAGATGGAAGAAATTGAAAAGCTTGAAAAACAGGGGCTTGCAAATTTAAAGCTTATAAGAATGGACGCTGAGGACATCGTTAATATTTTTTCGGCAGGCGAGGTGGACAGAATTTACCTTAATTTTTCTGATCCCTGGCCAAAGGACAGGCACGCGAAAAGGCGTCTGCCGTCAAGACAGTTTTTGGAGAGGTATGATAAAATATTGTCAAAGAATGGCAGGATAGAGTTTAAGACGGACAATGAGGGCTTGTTTGATTTTGCGCTTGGCGAGCTTGAGCCTGCGGGGTGGCGTATTGAGGCTGTGACACGCGACTTGCATAATGACGCAAGGCTTTGCGAAGGGAATATTATGACGGAGTATGAGGAGAGGTTTTCGTCAATGGGGAATCCTATTTTTAAATATATTATTTATAGGTAGAGAAGTTACTCATGGGGTATTGGTGCTAGATGATGGAGGTTAAGTATATCTTATATCTGATGATGGCGATCCAAGATATACGAATTATCCGAACAACGTACATGTTGAACAGAAAGCAGCTTTATATATGAAGGAAAATGATATATAAAATACTACACTATATCATAATAATATAAATGGCACATGCGGAGTCTGTGATAGTATGACATCAACATTTCTTCCAGAGGGAGCGACATTAACAGTAGTGCCACCAGCGAATGCGGTTCCTAATAATAGTAGAGCGGTTACTAGTCCTAAAACATATGCAGGCAATGCCAGAGAACCAAAGGTAAGTTCAAGTTATAGCGGGAAATAAGTTTAATGATACTTGTGGAATTTATGATGTTTTGTCGGAAAGGTGGTAAATAATCATGTATATTGAACATTTTTTGGGAAAAGAAAACTGTGATAATGTTGAAAAAATTCCAAGCATCTTAAAAAAGCAAACCCAAAGAAGAGTTAATGAATTTTGGATTAGTCTAACAAATAGATATCCTGTTTTGTGTGTATTAACTAATCAAACGTATGCTTATGTCCATTATTTTGAAAGTGAAGGAGAGCCAGGAGTTCAAAGTATTTCGAATAATAGAACTAATTTAGAAGAAGATGGGATGTCAATATTTTACACTAATACTGATAAAGAAGAAGTAGCTGTTGAAAACAGATATATAATTGATATAGAAAAAGCAATAGAAATTGTGAAAGAGTTTTATAATAGTAAAACATTGCCTAGATGCATTGAATGGGAAGAACTGTAATGAAAAAAGTTCTATCTATGCGTAGGTAGGGTTAGGCGGTGTTTAGCTCCTCATGATGCATACGCATTTAGTATCAGAATTGTCAAAGAAGAAGACATATAAGATTATTGATTGTTTTTACAGTAAATTTTGTACAGACGAAAGGAAGCGCCCGCCAAAAGAGGCACAAACAGGACATAAGAGATAATCCATACTCTGGGGTGAATGTGCGGTTCGGCTGCGGAAAGATTTGTCTTGTAGTAAAGCAGGATTGTATGTTCCCCGTGAACAGAGTCCATTCCCGACAGATTGTAGCTGTGGTAGCCGCCGTTCTCATCATAATACCTTGCCCTCTCCTGACCGTTGTAGGTAAAATATTCTGCTTCGATGCACTGCCCGTTGTGAGTCAGATCATATTCACGGAACTGGTGAAAGACTGTGTATATCAGCGCAATCAGCGCAATTCCCCAAAATGCCCACCAGATTCTGGCTTCATAGCTTCTTTCCTGCCTGTCGGTCTCCACCGCGCGGTATCTGCCCATGAAATGTTCTCCCCTTTCCAAAGAAAAAACTTAATAGATAATTGCAAAATATGTTCTAAAATCCATGTTGTCGAATAGAGTTTTGCAAACGCCAAACAAAAACTTAAAACATCATCTTTACACCTTATATGCTTTAATATACAATAGAAATATATAAAATTACCTTTATAAAAGCACGCTTTTGAGCGTGTATCTACATAAATCTATTATTGCGTGTTTTGGAGGTGCAAAATGCCGATACCCATGAAAAAAGGATACAACTTTCTGGTTCAACACAAAAAATACACAAGCATTACTATGCCTTCACTTGATATTTATGAGGAATACTATGGAATTGGCTTCATTGTCAGCGGCGACAGACAGATTTCAACGCTTGGGCGCACATTTTTTATTCACAAAGGATTTATCTCTCCAATGGACATTCATACATATCATAGGACTACCCCGCTTTCCAATCAGACTTATGAAAAATATCATGTCCGTTTTACGCCGCTTATGGCAAAACGTCTGATTCGCGTATTTGGGGAGGCAAGATTTCATGAAATTATGTCACATTCAAGCTATCAACTGCCGAAGGAGTATCAGGACGAGGCGCTGTCCATTTTTCAAAAAATGCTGGAGGAATACGAACACTATGACTGTATCGCGGAGCTTATGCTTCAGGATTTGCTGGAACGCCTGATTGTTATTTTGTATCGCTACGGGGAGATTCCCGAAGCTGCGGAAATCGGCATAAATACAACAGATGACGCTATTTTAAATGTCCTTTCCTATATCAATATACATTTTGCGGACAATCCTTCCGTGAAAGAGCTGTCCTCTATCGCTGGATTATCGGAATCCCATTTTATGAAGCGTTTCCGCGACTGTACTGGATGCTCCTGCAAAACTTATATTCATCATTACAAAAATAAGATTGCGCAAAGCCTTCTCACACATACGAAAAAATCCATACAGGAAATCTCCGACGAGCTGGGATTTTGCAACTCCAATTATTTTTGTAAGATTTTCAAGAGCCTCAATGGAATAAACCCCTCCGCGTTCCGCAGGATATATGCGCAAAAAGTATAATGCGACGCAGGTAAAAGTTTTCAAATTTTCAAAATTTTATTCTGGAAAGATTAATGATTGTAGAAAGATATCAGATTTCTTTTGGCATTGATTACATTCGTTTTTACGTTTTGCAAGTAAGGCTACATAGAAAAACCACCCCTGAACTTTGACCGGTGACGGGGTAGTTTTTCTATACTCTAAATCGGTCAACCCACCTTGTGGGCGGTTGTTCCTTTTTGTATATTCAATGTACCATATGCGAGGGGAAATTTCAATAAAAATTTGAAAATATTACAAAGTATAATTCATTGTGGCAGAAAATTTAAGATTATCTGTGACAAATCGCTTATAATGGTGTAAAATATAGGAAATGTTATATGCCGCAGCGGACATATGTGAACGCGGGCGGATTTTCGGGTTTGAGGCGGCAATGTGAAGGCGCAGAGAGGCAGGATATGCGATTAAAGTAAAAAAGCGGAGCTGTTGTAGGCATTTAATATAAGAATGTTAGTAAGGATAATGGAAAAATGAATAATTCCAATATTATTATGTACACCACAGAAGATGGGATGACGAAAATTGAAGTCACATTTGATGAAGATACAGTTTGGCTGTCCCTCGAACAGATGGCAGAATTGTTTCAGAGAGATAAATCCACTATTTCGCGGCATATAAAAAATATTTTTTCAGAGGGTGAGCTTAGGCACGATTCAACTGTTGCAAAATATGCAACAGTTCAAATGGAAGGAAACCGCAGCGTATCTAGAGATATCGAGTATTATAATCTAGATGTAATTATTTCCGTAGGCTACCGCGTGAAGTCCCTGCGGGGGACACAATTCCGCATTTGGGCAAGTTCAATTTTGAAGGAGTATATGCAAAAAGGATTTGCTCTGGATGATGACCGCTTAAAACGGCTTGGCGGAGGAAATTACTTTGACGAGCTGCTGGCGCGAATTCGGGATATTCGCGCTTCGGAAAAGGTTTTTTGGAGAAAAGTATTGGAAATTTATGCCACCAGCATTGATTATAATCCCAGCGCGGAGGCATCAGTTTTATTCTTTAGGCAGGTGCAGAATAAAATGCATTGGGCGGCGCATAAACACACAGCGGCAGAAATTGTTTATCAGCGTGCAGACGCGGAAAAGGAAAATATGGGGCTGACCTCATGGGAGGGAAAGCAAATCAGGCGTTCCGATACTGAAATCGCCAAGAATTATCTGACGCAGACGGAGTTGGACGCACTGGACAAAATTGTGTCAGCGTATCTTGATATTGCGGAGGTACGTGCTTTGGCGCATGAGCCAATGTATATGAAAGACTGGCTTGAAACGATTGACGATTACCTGAAAATGACAAGGCGCGACATTTTGGCGACGAAAGGACGCGTGACGCATAAACAGGCGATTGATAAAGCGCATAAAGAATATGAAAAATACCGAAAAAAACAGGACGAATTGTCCTCGCCAGTCGAACAGCATTTTATGGAAAGCATCAAGGAATTGGAGACGCTGGAATAAAAGATAGTGAGAACTTTACCTAAATTATCAGATAGAGTTTTGAAAATAAATCTGTATAAATAGGTAGGTATATATGAATGGGATTTTGACTAAAATTCTATTTTGCCAAGGCGCAGGGGAGGGCTTAGATGTTTGTATTATTTCTGCTTTTGTGGATAGTTTTTAATGGGCGCGTGACTGTGGAGATAGCGTTGTTCGGGGTGGTTATTTCAGCGGTTATGTATTGGTTTATGTGCCGATTTATGGATTTGAGCCCTAAGAAGGAGCTTGGATATATTAAAAAGGGACTGTATTTTTTGGAGTATTTGCTTTGTCTGATAAAGGAGATTGTCGTGGCGAATTTAGCGACGATACGCCTTGCGCTCACATCAAATTACGAGGTCGAGCCTGTGCTTGTGCGGTTTGACGTGCCGCTTGAAAATGATGCGTATAAGTTTCTGCTTGCAAATTCGATAACGCTTACCCCTGGCACTATTACAGTAGCGATAGACGGCAGCACTTTCACGGTGCATTGCCTTGACAAGACGCTTGCGGAGGGCATAGAAAATTCGATTTTCGTAAAGCTGCTGACAAAGCTTGAACAAGCCTAGTATAAGCGGGTATTTGTGAAAGTCTGTTTGATGAGGACAATTATAATAAGCGGGTATTTGCGAAAGTCTGTTTAATGAGGACAATTATAGAAACGAGGATAAAAAATGAACATTATAAACACTCAAAGCGAAGCGCTGCACTCTGTATGCAGCTTTACGCTTACCATAGTGCCGATTGCGCTTGCCATTATGCTGTTTTTCTGCTTGATACGCGCGATAAGAGGTCCGAGGATAGCGGACAGGATTGTTGCCATAAATATGATGGGTACTATCACAATGGTGATTATAGCCACGCTTGCAGTGCGCATGAACGAGGGGTATCTTGTGGATATCTGCCTGATTTATGCTATGATTTCTTTCTTGGCGGTGACTTTGCTGACAAAGGTTTATATGGGCGTATATGCAGAGCGTAATGCCGAGCGCAGTGCGGCAAAAGAGGCAAAGCGGCAAAACCGCAAAAATACAGCCAATCCCGATATACAACATTCAGACAAGGATTAGGGGCTCGCAAACGCCAATAATGATAATGATGGATAATTCCTTACCGGTTTTAAGGGGTATTAACCGTAAATATATTGTAACAGGAGGACATGCAATGATTGCTTGGGAGTGGCTTAGGTTTCTGCTTGGCGCAGCGCTTCTGCTTGGCGGAATAGTAGTATTTGTGATAGAAATATTCGGCGTATTCAAATTCAAGTACGTGCTGAACCGCATGCACATAGCGGCAGCAGGCGATACGCTTGGCATAGGGCTTTCCATGCTTGGACTGGCGTTGATGAACGGAATGAACTTCAATTCAGTGAAAATGCTTCTGGTAGTCGTCTTTTTGTGGATTGCCTCGCCCGTAGCGTCACATATGCTTGCCCGCTTTGAGGTCACGACAAATGAGCGCCTTGGAGAGCATTGCGAGCTGCCTGATGACAAAAATATCAAGACAAAGAATTAAAATTCACAGGAAGTAAAAACTCGCGCACAATAAAAATTTTTAGGCAATAAAAATTCACAGATAATAAAAAATTTCAAGCAACTGAAATTTTCGGACAATAAAAATTTTCAATTAACTAAAATTCACAGGCAACAAAATCACAAACAATAAAAATTTATAGGCAATAAAAACTTTCAAGCGATTAAAAATTCATAAACAACTAATCTTTTTAAACTGTGCAAATAGCCCTACTACAGCATAACGGGAGGAAATTATGATGAAAATATTTGAATGCATACTTTTTGCATTTTTGATTATATGCGCAATCTCCGTGAGCTTTTCAAAAAATCTGCTCAATTCGATTATCATATTTATGTCGTACAGCCTCATTATGTCAATCATCTGGATTCTGCTCGAATCCCCAGACCTTGCAATCACGGAGGCGGCAGTGGGCGCGGGCATCACAAGCATTTTGTTTTTCGTGACGCTCAAAAAAATCCGCGCGATTGACAATGGCGACGAGGACAAGGATAAGGAGGGCGGGAAAAAATGAGCCGTTTGCTATCTGAGGAGGAATACAGGAAAACCAAGGCGTTTAAGGTAAAGCGCTGGTACAGCGGTGAGCGCGACATGTATTTGGGAAATATGGAGCTGAAGCCGCAGACGCCCTTTAAGGAGGATGTAGCCGTACAGCGCCGCAGGCTGCACGACGAGCTTATACTCCACAAAAATATTTACGACGCGGAAAAAAATAAAAAACTCAAGTTTTTCTCAAAATTTTACAGCGCTGTTTCCGTGCTGTTTGTGTTTGTGCTGATAGCGATTCTGCTTTATGTGGTGTCGTATCTGCCGCCTGTCGGGCATAGCGATAATCCCGCCAGCAATGAAGTGGCGCAGAAGTACATTGAAGACGGGATGAAGGACACGGGCGCGGTAAATATCGTGACAGGCATGATACTTGATTACAGGGCGTTTGATACGCTTGGCGAGTCAAATGTGCTGTTTATCGCAACATGTACTGTGCTTATCCTGCTGCGGGCGGACAGCAAATCAAAAAAGGCGCAGGAGGAGGAAAACGACCGCCTTTACGAGCCAAAAAACGATATAATTTTGCAGAAGGCGGCATTTTTCCTTGTTCCGCTGATTATGATATTTGGCGTTTACGTTATATTAAACGGGCATCTGTCGCCTGGGGGCGGCTTTTCGGGCGGAGCAATAATCGGCTCGGGGCTTATCCTGTATGTAAATGCCTACGGCTTTAAAAAGATAGAGCGTTTTTTCACGCAGAAAACATACAAATGGATTTGCTTTGTGGCGCTGCTGTTTTACTGCCTTGCAAAGACTTACTCATTTTACTGCGGGGCGCATCATCTTGAGACTGGCATACCGCTTGGCACGGCGGGCAATATTTTAAGCTCGGGGCTTATCCTGCCGCTTAATATTTGCGTAGGTCTGGTGGTTGCCTGTACAATGTATGCGTTTTATGCCATGTTCAGAAAGGGAGGGTTTTAGAATGGGCGCTAATCTGCTTGCCAACCATGCCGAGGCTGTCGCCATGATTTTGTTCGGCATAGGCTTTTCTAATCTTCTTCTGCAGAAAAACCTGATTAAAAAGATTATCGGGCTTAATATAATGGACACCGCGACATACCTGTTCCTCGCGGAAAAGGGCTATATCGAGGGACGCGTTGCGCCTATTGTCGTGGACAATGTCACAAGCGTGGGCGCGTACATCAACCCTGTGCCGAGCGGTCTGGTGCTTACGGGCATTGTGGTTTCCGTGTCTGTGTCGGCGCTTATGCTTTCGCTGACTATACGGCTTTACCGCAGATACCATACGCTTGACATAGACGAGATTTCCACCCTGTTAAAAAAGAACGAAAAGGCGTAGCGGCGGGAGGTATTTATGAGTTTTGTTCAAAATTTCCCATTTTTTAGTATTCTGCTTTCGCTGGGCTCGGGTGTGCTGACCTCCATAATGAATAAGACTGTGGCGAGGATTTGGAACACCTTTATCCTTATCGTTATCGGCGCGATGTCGGCTGTGCTTTTTGTGTATCTGCTTGGCACGGGAGAGAGCTTTATTTTTATGATGGGACATTTTCCCGCGCCATGGGGCAATGAGATAAGGGCGGGAGTGCTTGAGGCGGGAATGGCTCTGTTTTTCTGCATAGTGATGCTTTTTTCCATAAAGGGCGGGCAGGAGCATATCGACAGCCAGATAGAGGAGTCAAAGGTCAATCTTTATTATATAATGATAAATCTGCTTTTGAGTTCTTTGCTTGCGCTGATTTACGCGAATGACCTTTTTACGGCGTATGTTTTTGTGGAGATAAACACGATAAGCGCCTGCGGGCTGATAATGATAAGGCAGAACGGGCATACGATAGAGGCGGCGACGCGTTACATGATTATGAGTGCGCTCGGCTCGGGGCTTTTGCTTTTGGGAATTTGTATTCTGTACGATATTACGGGACATCTGCTTATGAGCAATATAAAGGAGAGCGTGGCGGCGCTGGCTGCAAGCGGACAGTACAGAGTGCCGCTTGTCGCGGCTATCGGCATGATCTGCGTGGGGCTTGCGGTAAAGAGCGCGCTTTATCCTTTCCATACTTGGCTGCCTGACGCTTACGGCTATTCTACAGTGTCGAGCGCGGCGATTTTGTCCAGCCTCGTGTCAAAGGGGTATATATTTCTGCTCATCAAGATTTTTTACAGGGTTATTGGCTTTGATGTGATTGTCGGCTCAAATGTGCTTAATGTGCTGTTTGTGTTTGGGCTTATCGGCATGATAATGGGCTCTGTAAAGGCTATTCAGGAAAATGACATAAGGCGCATGATTGCGTTTTCGTCTGTGGCGCAGATAGGGTATATCTATATGGGCTTTGGGCTTGGCACGGCGGCGGGGATTGTGGCGAGCGTTTTTCATATACTGTCGCATGCGTCTACTAAGTCGCTGCTGTTTATATCGGGCGTGGGGCTTACTGACGCGTCGGGCGAAAGCAAGCGCTTTGACGATTTGGTGGGCAGCGGCTTTAGGAATCCCGTGGCGGGAGCGGCGTTTACGATTGGGGCGTGCTCTATGGTGGGTATTCCGCTGTTTTCGGGCTTTATCAGTAAGCTACTGTTTGCGCAGGCGGCTGTGCATGACAGTCTTGCGAAGATGCTGCCGACGCTTATATGCCTTGCGGTAAGCACGATTTTGAACGCGATTTATTTTATGAGGACTGTTATATGCATTTACACGCCTGTGCAGAAGAAGGGGAAGATGGAGGCGGAGTTTCCTGTAAAAAAGAACAGCGCTACTTATAATACTGTGCTTGTGCTTATGATTGCGCTTAATATGGTGCTTGGGTGTACGTCGCAGGTGATTGTGAATTGGATAAATATGGGGCTTGCGATGTTTGGGTGAAAGTTTAGGTGGTTTAAGCCGTCCGAATTTGTGCGAAATATACAAAAACGCGGTACGGCGCTCCGCGAGGCACCGCTTATTTTGTATATTTCACCCAAATTCTAAGTTATTGAATACTGCTTGGTAAGTGTTGCTTTTGGATTTAAAGAAAAGTCTGCCTAGCAAGTGTTAATATGAGATGGTGGATAGTTTCGTGAATGTTTATTTTGAATTTAGAGAAAAGTTTGCTGAGCAGGTGTTATGATGAGATAGCGGATAGTTTCGCAAGTGCCAGTCGTAGGTTGGGAGAAAGGGAAAATGATGAGTTATTTGATATTATCGCCCATATTTGTGCCGATTATAGCGGGAATTGCGCTACTGCTTTTGCCTGATAAGGTGTTTGGAGGCAGGCGGGGGCTTTTGATTTCCGTGGGCGTGATTGCCGTGGTGAGCGCTTTGCTTGGAATGGTTTCCGTGAGCGGCGTGGTGGGCAGCAGCATCAGGCTGTTTGACGTTGCGAGGGGGCTTTCCGTTTTTTTTAATATTGATAATTTCGGGCGGCTTTTTGCTGTGCTGGTGACTTTTATATTTGTGCTGATTAGCTTTTATTCATTTGTGTATATGGCGCATGAGAAGAATGAGCGGAGATTTTACGCTTTTTATCTTATGACCTATGGTGTGCTGATGGGGCTTAGCTTTTCGGGCAATATGGTCACTATGTATATGTTTTATGAGCTTATGACACTCGTGTCGTTTCCGCTGGTGCTGCACAATGGGAGCCGCGAGGCTGTTATGGCGGCGCTTAAGTATCTGATGTATTCCTTCTGCGGGGCGTATATGGCGCTGTTTGGGATATATTACCTTTATAAATATACTGAAACGCTTGATTTTGCGGCGGGCGGCGCGGCATGGAGCAGCGGGTTTTTGACATCGGGAAGTACGGGGCTTATGCTGGTGGCTGTGTTTTTGATGATAGTCGGCTTTGGCGTAAAGGCGGGGCTTTTTCCAATGCACGCGTGGCTTTCGGCGGCGCACCCTGCAGCGCCTGCGCCTGCGTCGGCGTTTTTGTCGGGAATTATAGTTAAGGGCGGCATACTTGCCATAATCAGGACGGTTTACTACTGCGTCGGCGCGGACTTTCTGCGCGGGACTTGGGTGCAGACGGCGTGGCTTACGCTGTCGGTAATCACTATAATCATGGGTTCTGCGCTTGCGTACAAGGAAAAGCTTTTGAAAAAGCGGTTTGCATACTCGACGATTTCAAATCTTTCCTATATAATGCTGGGGCTTGCGCTTTTAAATCGAACTACATTTGTCGGGAGTATTTTGCATATGGTGTTTCATGCTGTGATAAAGACTGCGCTGTTTATGTTTGCGGGGGCTGTGATATTTATCACGGGTAAGACGCGCGTAAACGATACAGCGGGGCTTGGGCGCAGAATGCCTAAGCTTTTCTGTGCATATACGGTCGCGGCTTTGGGGCTTATAGGAATACCGCCGACGAGTGGGCTTATAAGCAAGTGGTATCTTGCCATTGGAGGCTTTGAGTCGGGCGTGCCTGTATTTTCATGGCTTGGCGCTGTCGCTTTACTTGTGTCGGCGCTTTTGACGGCGGGCTATCTGCTGCCGATAAGCGTGAGGGGCTTTCTTGCCGACGAGAACAACAGGAGTATAGCTCTGGGTTACAAAGAGCCGCCGCTCATGATGCTTGTGCCGATATTTATACTTGCGGCGGTCACGCTGATTTTGGGAGTTTATCCGATGCCGCTTATTGAATTTGCGAAAACACTGATATAAAGGAGGCAAGCCGAAAAATGATAGGTCTGATTTTAACCATAATCCTACTTCCCATTGTGGGCGGCATTTTCCTGCATATTTTGAAATTTAAGACGAAAAAAGGCAAAAAGCTTTATATATTCGGTTATGTGATTGTCAACTCATTTCTGGCATATGTACTGTTTTCGCATGGCACGACGGATTATATCAGGGTAATTAATTTTGCGGGCGAAAAGCTTGACTTTTCATTTAAAATAGATGGAATGAGCATAGTCTTTGGCGGACTGGTATCCGCGCTCTGGCCGCTTGCCACGCTTTATTCGTTTGCCTATATGGAGCATGAGCAGAACGGGCGCATACACGAAAATATTTTTTATTCGTTTTATACGGCGACTTATGGCGTGGCGCTGGGCATAGCCATGTCTGGCAATATGCTTACTATGTATTGCTTTTACGAGCTTTTGACACTTGTAACAGTGCCGCTTGTGATGCACACGCTCTCGCACGAGGCTGTGGCGGCGAGCCGCAAATATTTTTACTATTCGCTTGGTGGCGCGGCGTTTGCGTTTATCGGGCTGATTTTCCTCATAATATTTGGCGACAGTCTTGAATTTGTCTATGGCGGAGTGCTGAATTTATCGAGTGCGGAGCAAAACAAAAATCTGCTGCTGTTCATATATTTTCTCGCGTTTATGGGCTTTGGCGTAAAGGCGGCGGTCTGTCCGTTCAATTCATGGCTCCCGCAGGCGGGCGTAGCGCCTACGCCTGTGACGGCGTTGCTGCATGCGGTAGCCGTAGTAAAGGCGGGTGCGTTTGCAATCATGCGACTTACGTATTACAGCTTTGGCGCGGACTTTTTGAGGGGGACATGGGTGCAGGGACTGCTTATGGCGATTGTGATATTTACGATATTGTACGGCAGCAGCATGGCAGTGAAAGAGACGCATATAAAGCGTAGGCTTGCGTATTCTACGATTTCTAACCTTTCATATATATTATTCGGAGCTGTGATAATGACGCCGCTCGGGCTTGTGGGGGCGCTGTGTCATATGGTATTTCATGGTGTCATGAAAATTTGCGCGTTTTTCTGCGCGGGCGCGTTTATCACTCAAGCGCATGTCAATTATGTATATGAGCTCGACGGACTTGCGCGCAAGATGCCGAAAGTTTTTGCGGTATTTACTGTGTCGTCGCTTGCGCTTATGGGTGCGCCGTTTTTGTGCGGCTTTGTCTCCAAATGGCAGCTTGCGGCAGCGGCGATTGACAGCGGTATGCCGCTTGCGCTTGTGGGTGTGGGTATACTTTTGGTATCGGCGCTTTTGACGGCTATATATATGCTTACGATGGTGATAAGGGCGTACTTTCCGGTAAATGCAAATACTGCGCATGAGGGCGTCTCCGACCCTGATTTTCGTATGCTTTTGCCGCTTTTTGCTTTTGCCGTGGCTATGCTTGTTTTGGGGATTTACAGTGAGCCGCTTGTGGAGTTTTTTACGAGTGTTGCTAATGGTTTATTATAGGAAAGGTGGTGACGGCTTGTGCTTGCCTTTGTGATATTTTATCCGTTTGCCGCGGCAGTGTGCTATGCCTTTATGCGCGGCAAAAAAAGCTCTGAAAAGGAAAACAATATATGGTCGAATGTATGCATAGTGTCAGGGGCTGTGGAGCTTATAGCGGCGATAGTTTTGCTTTTTGATTTGCTTGGTGACGGAATGGGAAAGCTTATGAAGGTGAGCTTTTTGACCTTTGATGTGGGCGGCAATGGAGGCGCGGGGGCGGTATTAAGCACTGTGGCGGCGTTTGCATGGTTTGTCGTATATTTATTTTCAAGGGAATATATGAAAAGTGACAAGAGTGTCATAAGATATGAATTTTTTAATCTGATGACGCTTGGCGCGACAATGGGAGTATTTTTTGCGGGTGATTTGTTTACTCTGTTTTTCTTTTTTGAAATAATGTCTTTTACTTCATTCATGTGGGTGGCGCATAGGCAGACGAGAGGGGCGCTTTATGCTGCCGGGACATATCTTGGCATTTCCGTGGCAGGCGGTATGGCGATACTGATGGGATTGTTTATAATTTATAATCAGGCAGGCACGCTTGACCTTAACAGTATTGAAGAATGCTGCGCTGCGCTTATGCAAAATGGCAGCAGCAGGCAGTGGCTTTATATAGCGGCGGGCTGCCTGTTTGCGGGATTTGGTGCAAAGGCGGGCGCGTTTCCCGTTCATGCATGGCTGCCGAAAGCGTATGCTGAAGCGCCTGCGCCTGCGACAGCGCTTTTGTCGGCAGTGCTTAGCAAGACGGGAGTGTGGGGTATCTGGATAGTGACTGAGAGCATACTCGGCGGCGATGCGGGCTGGGGCGCGTTTGTGCTGGTGATAGGCACGGTTACTATGGTGTATGGAGGTCTTAGGGGGGTGCTGAGTGACAATCTTAAGATAACTCTTGCGTACTCGTCAATGTCACAACTTGGTTTTATACTGGTCGGTGTCGGAATGGAGGGTATTTTGAAAGCGCTGCTGCCTGCGGCAGATATTGCGGTAAATCAAAATCCTGTGTTTGAGGGCTATAAAATGGCAGAGCAGGGAATGCTGCTGCATATGATTAACCATTCAATAGCCAAGCTTATATTGTTTATGACAGCGGGCATTATATTTATGAACATAGGCAGTTATGAGCTAAACCGAGTGCGTGGTTTCGGGCGTAAAAAACCGGTTTTGTTCACTGTATTTGCGCTTGCGGCGGCGGGAATAGGCGGAGTGCCGTTGCTAAACGGATATTTCAGTAAGACTATGCTGCATGAGAGTATAGTTCTTTGCGGCAAGCAATTGGCAGGAAATGTGACATATGCGTCATATTTGGGCGGACTTGTAAATGGCGTAGAGTATCTGTTTTTGTTTTCGGGCGGATTAACTGTGGCGTATATGTTGAAGCTGTGCATAGCGCTCTTTGTCGAAAAAAACGAGGACGCGTCTGTTCAGAAAGAATACGATGGAAAGAAAGTTTACGCATCATTTTTTACGAGAATTTCTGTGGTTGCCTGTGCGCTGCTTGTCCCAATGGTAGGATTGCTGCCGTTGTTCGTAAAAAGGGAAATATTTTCGCTTGAAAGCTTATCAGGCGCTGCTGTTTCTATAGGAACAGGTATTGTGATTTATGTCGTACTTGTGCGCTTTGTGGTGTTTGATAGGAAAGAAAGGCACTATCGTGATATTTTTCCTCGATGGATTGACATTGAAAAATACGTATACAGGGCTTTGGTTTATAAGACAATTCCGTTTCTATTGGGGATAATTTCAAGAATTTTGGACAGTCTTTTGGATAGTATAGTGCTTATATTGAGAAAAACCGTATATCGTGAGCGAGCACTTCCCCATGAACTGCCCGAGGGCAACCGCATAACACATAGCATAGGCGTGAGCATGGAAAACATACGGCGGATATACTATGTGGTGAGGAAAAAGGACTATGAGCCGAAAAACTATGAGCACAAGCTTGCGCTCAAAAACACTGACTTTTTTGAGAGCCTGCGAATAATAGAGAGAAGCCTTTCGTTTGGATTGTTTATGTTTTGTGTCGGACTGATGCTGACTATGGTTTATTTGCTTGTGGTGAATTGATAAAATCAAATATTAACTTGATAAGATAAGAGGATGGTTGACCGTCCTCTTTTTTATTTCATACCGATGAAAAACTTGCAAAATATTATATTTGCAACTAAAAATTATTGTAGTATAATAAGCGTATATTTATCTGCAAAAATAGGCAAAATAGGCACAAATATGACAAAAAAGTGTCTCAATTTGCAAAAGGAGAAAGGATAATGAATATCTTAAAATACGCTATAGATTATGACAGTGAGGACGTGATTTAAGTGCTTGAGAGAAAAAGGTTTATAAGTGTTTTTTTGGTGATTTTGTCTTTGCTGTTGGGAGCATATATATTGTTTTTCTCTGATAATTCCTCAAGATTTTCCAAGCTTTTGATTAGTGAACAGGAGTATGAGGATATTGTCAAAGTTCGTTCAAAGACATCGGAGGATATGCTTAAGACGCTTATATTTGATGAGGAAAATCTGTTTTTTGACGCGGATGCGGATACCTTTTATTATTCATTGCCGGAAGGAAGCGCTGACGCATATGACCCTTGCATAGAATGGAAAAGCAGCAGGGAAATTTCGCTTGTTGTGCTCGGGCATGGTATAACCAAAGACGACATTAAAAATAATTATACATTTAAGATATTGATATATGATGACAGTACATATAAAGAATACAGTCTAAAATGCACTACACTTCCTATGATGGATATATCATGTAATGGTGTGCAGATAACCGATATGCAGGATACCCCGATGAAAATAACGCTTTTTGACAACAGGCAGGATGCTGTCAAGAGGGTTACATATTCGGACGGAATGATACATGTCAGAGGCGGCACCACAAAACGATATCCTAAATTGGGATATAAAATTTCACTCACTCAAAAATCGTTGGGTGAAAACACCAGAAAAAACCATATTTCTCTACTTGGCATGAGAAAAGATGATGACTGGGTCTTATATTCCGCATACAATGACCAAGAAAAAATAAGAAACGTTTTTTCCTCCAACCTATGGCAGTATTCATGTGCTACGGATAATGAGTACGGCATTAATACCGGCATGGAATATAGATATATAGAATTGTTCATTGACGGGAATTACTGGGGATTGTATGCCCTTGGCTTTCCGATTGACGAAAAACAACTGGAAATTGCCTCAAATTCAAATGAGGCTGTATTATTCCAAAAGTATTTCTGGGATAATGAAAGCTCACTGAGGTTTACTGGAGAAGGAATAAGCGGATATGAACTGAAATCGGTAAACGGTATTTTGGACTATGATGCCTTTGTGGAAAAATGGTTATTGCTGGTTGACTATTATCGCAATTTGTATGTAAATTCGAGTGATAATGAATTTTTGTACGGCGGTATAGATATTGACAATGCAATTGATACATACCTTTACCTCAATCTTATACAAGGACAGGACGCAGTAGATAAGGAGCTTATAAAAAATATATATATCACTATAAAAAAGGATTGTGATAATTTAAAGGCGATATATTCACCGTGGGACATGGACACGACATGGGGCAACTCTTGGGATGGGAGCGGCGATAATGATACTTTAAAATATAATGTAGCATCGGACTATAACCAGGTCATGGAAAGTGGTTATTTATACCAGCTGATTACCAATAAGGACCCCAATATTTGGCAGAAGATAATTGGGAAATATAATGAACTGAGAAGCTCCGTATGGTCGAATGAATTTATATGCGCCTTGTTAGATGAATATGAGGAGGATATATATTATTCGGGAGCGTATTTGCGAGACATGGCAAGATGGCCGGACGGGACTTATGCCAATGCCGAGGAAGGACTTAGTGTATTTCGTAGATTTGTTTTAGATAGGCTTAACGAATACGATGAATATTATAAAAGGATAGAGGCGCTCAGCAGTAAAAGTATCTTCGTCATACGGAGCGCGCAGTATAAAAATTTTCCTTACTGCAATTTTGTGATAGAGCTTGGCGACAAAAGCGCGCTTTCCGACAGCGATTACGTGGATTTGCTGGAATATATAGGAATTGATACTGGGGAGATTACAAATGATATATCATATATATTAGTGAATGGAAAAGAAAGAAAAGTCGCGTATTTTTCTAACTTAGAAGAAGCGAGAGATAGCCTTTACGTATTGGGCGATAATCTAAGGATAGACATAGACGAAAACGGCGCGTATACATTGTATCAGAATGACAAAGAATGTTATACAGGTGATTATCCCGGCAATGGGGCATTTAAGCTTATATTTATAGATAGCGGAAATGTCGAAGAATTTGACTTTTCACGCGGATATGAATTTGACGATTCGGGAATTATTACAGATATGTATACCTATATAAAGAATTTAAGTTCTGAAAATCGCAGCATTATTTTTGAAATCAGAAATAAGGATATTTTAAATTTTGATGAGTATTTGGAATTATTTGAAAATCTTGGAGTTGATGTTTCACAACTAAGTGCGGACACGGATTTTATAATTGTTGACAATGCTTCCAAAAAGACAGATATCCTTAATAATTTTAAGGAATCGGGAAGCATGGCGGATACTTCTGTTGGAAAGTTAAGCTTGTTTATCGCTGATGACGAGCTGCGCGCAATGTATTTGAATGACATGGAATTTTATATAACCAAGCTGCAGGATGATAATAATTCAGATATAGGAATCATAATATTTGACAAGGCAAGTCTATCGATAAAGGAATATGCGGTTTTTTCTTACGAAACAGATTTGACACCCGACGGTAGCATTTTAAAGACAACGATGATGAAAAGATAATTGTTCTGAAAAGTAAAAGGTGCATTTAGCACCTTTTACTTTGTCCGAGCATTGATATATTCACAAATAATTTTTACAGTTTCATCAATCCCCAGTTTGCTGCTGTTAATTGACAGGTCGTAATTTCTTGAATCTCCCCACTTGCCGGGACAGAAGCTATTGTGATACTGTTTTCTGCGTCGGTCTTTGTCGTACATCGTAGCCTGCGCCTCTATTTCTGACAGACCGTAAAGATTCATAATACGCTGTACCTTAGTTTCCTTGTCACCCAGGATAAAGAATGATATAAGACCTTTATTTTCCTTTAATATAGTTTCTGAACAACGTCCGACAACTATAAATGATTCTCCCGCATCAGCTTTTTTCTTTAACAAATCAAACTGGAGCAGGGCAAGGTTGTGTGCGGCGGAATTGTTCATGCCCTTGACTGTCCTCGAAAAAAGCTTATTGCGCTTAGTCTCGTCCAATGCTCTGAGTTCATGATTTTCGAGGTTGGTCTTTTTGGCAATCTCGTCGAGCAGTGTATGGTCGTACAACGGTAAGCTGTATATTTCAGACAGTTTCTGCGCTATTTCATGGCCACCACTGCCAAACTCACGTCCTATTGATATGATAATTTGTTGTTCCATATTTCCCTCATTTCTGCGCTGCTGTTCATACAAAATCGAATATCGCTTACAGGTTTATCGGCAGCGCGGGCGTAAGCCTGTAAAACGTATAAAAAGTTTTCAATTTTCTATTATATAAAGGCAATTAAGCGGTTTTACATAATCATAATCTAAAAATACCTTGCATAGATAAGCAGCATAGACAGCAACACTACGATTATTGTTGCAGGCGCCATGACCTTGCAATACTTGCCCCATTTTATAATGTAGCCCTCCTTTGCGGCAGTCGCGATTCCGACGACATTCGCAGACGCGCCTATAGGAGTGGCGCTCCCGCCGATATCAGTGCCGATTGCGAGAGTCCACGCAAGAATGGACAAGTCAACGCCCTGAGTGGCGGCAAGGCTTTTGATCACAGGTATCATCGTAGCCGCGAAGGGAATGTTGTCAATAAACGCGCTGGCGACAGCCGATACCCATATGATTATCGCAATCATAAGCATGACATTTCCGCCGCTTATAGTGCCGATAAACGAAGCGATTATATTCAAAATGCCTGTCTGCTCCAGACCGCCCACGACTACAAACAAACCGATAAAGAAAAGCAAAGTCTTGTAATCCACGCGTTTGAGCAGCTTTGGCGCTTTTCTGCCCGAGGTAATCAAAGTGACCGCGGCGATAAAAGTGCCGATAAACGCGACCGTAAGCCCCGTCTGCGCGTGAGTGACAAGCATTACGACGGCGCAGAGAAAAATAATCGTGCTTATCACAAAGCCGCGCCTGTCGGTGATGGCATCTTTAGGCTCGGGAAAAGCGCTTGTGTCCGTCACGTTTTCCGCGCTTTTGGCAAGCTCCTTCCTAAACGCGAAATAAAAATAAATCAGGACAGCAATCAGCGAAATGCCCGCAAGCACGCCCGTATTTTGGATAAAATCCCCAAATGAATAGCCAAGCGACGTGCCTATTATAATGTTTGGCGGATCTCCGCACATAGTCGCCGAGCCGCCGAGGTTCGCGCAGAACACCTCAGACAAAATCATAGGTATGGGATTAAATTTCAAAAGCTGCGACAGCTCAATAGTGACCGCCGCGAGAAAAAGTATTACCGTGATGCTGTCGATAAACATAGCAAGGAAAGAGGACAGTATCATAAAAGTGACAAAAATGGGAATGACCCTGTAATGCACGAGCTTTGCAATCTTCATGCACAGCCAGCGGAAAAAGCCGACCTCAGCCATTCCCTCCACCATAATCATCATGCCAGCGATAAAAATAATGGTCGCCCAGTTGATACCGCTCGACGATTCCGCAGCCTCCGACGCCGCGTACCAGAACGGCAGCGTGAAGATGCTTTTCACATTCAAGGTCTCGATTACCGCGTCAATGCTCTGCATACCCACGCCGAACACCAAAAGCAGGGTGAGCAGGCCGCAGCCTAAAGTTACAATGTGCCTTTCCCATATTTCCGTGACGATAAGCACGAACATGGAAAGAAAAATCAGTACAGCTAATACTTGCGCTATCATAAGTGCAGCCTCCGTTTCCGATAAATTTTCCCCTAAGCGTACCGCATTGTACGCTGTTATGCATTAATATTATGCGCATAAATTCCCTTTAGTTAATAATTATACACCCGCAAAAAAACATTTCAAATCTGAAAAATAGACAAAATTTTTGGGCGTTGGCGGCGAAAAAATATAAAAATTTTTGAAATGGCTGTCCCTTCAAAATTATTATGATGAGAATGAAGGATAAAATTTTTATTGCTAGTTTTTTTTTATTTGTATTGTGAAAAACAGCTTGACATATATAGATAATCTATATATAATATCCATAAAGATATATAGATTATCTACATACCAATCAAAAGGAGGAAACCAATCATGGCAATCGACAAGTCGCTTATTTCAGGCAGTACATCAATGCTTATCCTGCGTCTTTTGGAGGACAAGGATATGTACGGCTACGAGATGATTGAGACGCTTGAAAAAAAGTCAAACAACGTATTTACCCTAAAGGCGGGCACGCTCTACCCGCTGCTACACTCACTCGAGGAAAAAAAGTACCTCACTGCCTACGAAGACGAAGCAGGCGGCAAAATACGCAAGTATTACAGCCTCACAAAGGAGGGTAAAAAATACCTCAAAGCCAAAAAAGACGAGTGGCAGGAATACCAGAGTGCAGTGTCAAATGTGTTGTGCTTTTTGCATTAGTTTAAAAAATGTAAAATGGAGGATAGAGATGGAAGAATTTTTAAAAACAATTACAGAACAGATAAGATGTATAAAGGCGCGTGACGGCGTGGCGCAGGAGATACGGGACCATATCTTGGACCAGGCGGCGGCATATGAAAAGTCAGGCGACGACCATGACGAGGCGCTCGAGAAAGCTGTGCGCGACATGGGCGACCCTGTAGAAATCGGCATTGCGCTGGATGCCGTGCATAAGCCGCGGATTGACTGGAAGATGCTTGCAATTACGTTGCTTTTGAATATTGTAGGCCTTGCCATAATGTACGGCGCGTATGGCCCGGAAAGGTTTCCAAGGCAGTGCATATATACCGCGCTTGGTTTTGTGATAACAATAGGGATATGCTTTATAGATTATACTTTTATCGGGCGTTATAGCCACATCATTTACATAGTAATGACTGCGGCAATGTTTGTATATGCGTTTGCAGGAGTGCAGATAAACGGCAGAGTGCCCGCCTTGTCAAGCCTTGTGTACCTCTATGTCCCCGTCTTTGCGGGAATTTTATACAGGCTCAGAGGGCAAGGCTGGGGCGGCATAGCAAAAAGTGCGCTGCTTGCGCTCATTACGGCGTATATAACGACAGAATTTTCCGACAGAATATTTATAGGAGCCAATATTTTTGTAATCTGCATAGTTTTGTTTGCCGTGGCTGCCCTCAAGGGCTGGTTTAAGGTAAGCAGGAAATCGGCGGTTTGCTCGGCAATAGCGGCAATTATAACGCCTGTGGCAGCCTTGGCGTTTATGACATTTTACGGCGTAAGCTATGGCAGCGGATATCAGGCAATGAGAATAAAAGCAGCCATAAACCCGGCAAAATATGTAAACGCGCAAGGCTATCTGCCAACGCAGATAAGGGAAACGCTGCAAGGGGCAAACATGATAGGCGCATATGAAAACCAAGTGCCAAATGAGCTTTTTGTGTCAGCGGATTTGATGCTGACGTATATTATACGGGCATATGGGCTGCTTGCGGCGGTACTGCTTATATTCGCGCTTGCGGTGTTTATCATACGCGCCGTAAACATTACGAGAGCGCAGAAAAATCAGCTTGGATTTATCGTATCGCTTGGCTGTATGCTTATAATTGCCGTAAACTGCTTTCAGGGGGTGCTGGAAAACTTCGGATATTTTCCTCTTACATCAGTGATAATGCCATTTGTCACATACGGCGGGAGCGCGGCGGTTATGTATTCAATTATAATAGGTCTGCTTTTGAGCGTTCACCGTTATGAGAGGGTGCTGCCTGAGACGGATAGCAGCGACAGTACGCGCAAAAGATGGAGTATTAATATAAGTCGCAGTGACAATGACAGAATTATAAATATTAGGCTTTAATTGTTATCTTACCCATGAGTTTTCACATCCTGCCGTTTCAAATACAAAATACTGAGTGCGTTAATCACGATAATAAACAGCGTCGTCCAATCAGCAAACTGCCACAAGTCAATTACCCTCCATGGATTATTCGCGCGCAACCCCACGCTTAAAAGCGAATAGGGCAGAAGATAATAAAGTCCTTTGCTTGTGATGACTAGCCCAACGACTCCGCCAGCAAGCCCGATAGCGATAGGCACTGCAAAGCTCCTTATCACAAGCGACAGGAAAAGCTGCATAGAGCATACGACGATACTACCAAATATGCCGCATATAGTCCATTCGCAAAGTTCTTTAGGCAGCGGCAGGGAGAGCCCGCATATAAAGCCGCAGAGAACATAAAGGCAAATCATAAATATAATGGTAGCTGCTGTCATGACTACACATGTGCAGAGTTTGCTAAGCACAAGTCTAAAAGGTGACACAAGTGTCATAACAGTATTCCAGTTAGTGCCGTTATGCTCCAGCCGCCATAGATAGCTTGCATAAATGCCGATAAGCGGAGGCAGGAAAAAGAAAGCAAAAAACAAAGTATGCTGGCTCCAGAGCGAATACCACGCGTTTTTCAAAATTTCCTGATTGTTCATATAATTCATCGAGCCTATAACCGCCGAGATTGACGGCAATATAAGAAAGGCAAGCCATATGGGAGTGCGCTTTACCTTTATAAATTCTACAGGCAGACGGGGTATCTTAATTTGGCTTAATCTGCGCCTCTGCCCGAAAATCCTAAAGCGCGTGATACCGCTGAAATTTAAGCCTTCTGTTTCCATTTTGTTAAAAAGCACCCATCCGATTGCAAGCAGCAGGACAATCCAGACAGCGGTAATGATTTCCGCGCCGTTATGCTGGAAATAGTATTTATATTTTATGACACGCGTGTCAGGGTCCCAGTCCATCCAGACAAAAGACGAGGCGCCGTATAGTCCCCATGGAATGAGGCGGTTTATGATAAGCGAGGGCGGCAGGTACATCAAAAACAGTCCGCACATGCTCCCGAGCAGTCCTGCGCAGAGTGTGACTGCTTGATTTGTAAACGCAAACGCTAAAATAAGATGTATCAAATAAATCAGAAAGCTTACGGTGACAGTTACCGCGAAATACCGCGCATACGCCCATAAATCAAAGCTGTCTGTATATCCGAAATGCTCTCCGAAAAAAATCAAAAAGCCAAGCTGGCTGACGGCAAAAATCAGCACGCACACAAAGCCGTATAAAAGCTTTGCAAAATAGATGCTGTTCCTACTTTGAAAGGTCTCAAGCATTTTCCACGTATTTCCTTTATGCTCCATATCTGTCAGGCGGCTTGCGAGCACGGATATAAATGTAGGTGTTAGAATGGCGTTTAAAAGAGGCATCATGTAAATCTGTCTAATCCAGCCTTGCGCTAAGTCTTCTGCTTCAAGACTGTCGGAAAATGCCCACATTGCCCATAGAAACTGCATAAGTATCAGTCCCGAGACTACAAGCCATACTCCGCGCCGTTTAGTTTTGCGAAGTTCTAAAAATAATCCTCTCATAAGCTTTCTGCGCCTCCTGTCAGTTTTAAGAATATGTCTTCTAGTCCGTCGCCTTTTGTTTCAAGCTCCTGCATAGTGCCTTGGAAAATAAGCTTGCCGTGGTTGATGATGCCGACCATGTCTGCCATTTGCTCTACTTCGTTAAGCAGGTGGCTTGACACGATTACGGTCATTTGTCTTGTCAGCGGGAGGTTTTTGATAAATTCGCGTATTTCCTGTATGCCTGCGGGGTCAAGTCCGTTTGTCGGTTCGTCGAGTATCAGTATGCGCGGATTGCCTAAGAGGGCCATGGCTATGCCTAGGCGTTGTTTCATGCCTAGGGAATATTGTTTTACTTTTTTGTCTCTTTGCTCTAAAAGGCGCACTGTATCAAGGACACGTTCAATTTCTGTGGCGGGCGTATTTTTTAGTTTGGCGATGATTTGCATGTTTTCTAGTCCTGTCAGATGTCCATAGAAGCTTGGGCTTTCGATTAGGCTGCCCGTGTTTTTTAGTATGGAGAGGCGGTTTTTGTCTGTCATTTGTTCTCCGAAAAATGAGATGGTTCCCTCATTTGGTTTCAGTAGTCCGAGTAAAAGCTTTAGGGTGGTGGTTTTGCCTGCGCCGTTTGGGCCGAGGAAACCGTAGACGCAGCCTTCGGGGATTTTTAGGGCGATATTTTTTACGCGGATGTGGTTGTCTGTGCCTTTGGTTAGATTTTTTGTTTCGATGATGTAGGTCATTTTGTGTCTCCTTTCTAGGGGAATAGTAGTTTGGTATTTGTGAGGGGATTTGCGACCGTCCGAATTTGGGTGAAATATACAAAAACGCAGTGCTGTGCCTTCGCAAGGCACTGCTTATTTTGTATATTTCACCCAAATTCTACGTTGTCGAATATGGCTCAACATAATGTGGCAGCTGCGAAAGCTTTCTCAGCCGTCCGAATTTAGCCAAAATATATAAAATCGCGACTTGGTGCGCGATGCGAAACGTCGCTGATTTTATATATTTTGACTAAATTCTACGTTATTGAATAACACCCTCACAAATATTTATTAACAACAGTT
>CANQHZ010000017.1 GCA_947623805.1 uncultured Lachnospiraceae bacterium
TGCAAATATTCTTGAAGCCGTGGAGAGAGGCGTTGACTTTTTTGACTGCGTTTACCCGTCAAGGAACGGGCGGCATGGACATCTTTACACTAATCACGGCAAGATAAATTTATTTAATTCAAAATATGAGCTGGATGACCGTCCGATAGAGGAGGGCTGCCAGTGTCCTACCTGTAAAAGATATTCGCGCGCTTATATACGCCATCTTTTAAAGGCAAAGGAAATGCTTGGTATGAGGCTTTGCGTACTGCACAATCTCTATTTTTATAATACGATGATGACGGAAATACGAGATGCCTTGGATGCGGGAGAATTTGCCGCATACAAAAAGCGAAAGCTTGACGGCATGAGCGGAGAATAACGCTTTTAGCGATATTTTGCAGTATTTAGAAATATTTTACTTGATGTATTTGGCTTTATTGTGTAAGATATATTTATGCGTTTTTGACAGATTTTTAAAGATTATCAGAATGGAGGATTTTATCTTATGAATTTATTAATGGCGGCAGCAGAATCAGGCGCTCAGGAGGGCGCTGCGGCGGCAGGTACATTGTCTATGGTTTTGATGATTGTTGTCTGGGGCGTTGTGATTTATTTCCTTATTTTCCGCCCGCAGAAAAAGGAGCAGAAAAGGAAGCAGGCGACAATCAACTCTCTCGAAGTGGGCGCAAGCGTGCTTACTACAAGCGGTTTTTACGGGGTTGTCATTGATGTCACTGACGAGGATGTTATCGTGGAGTTTGGCAACAACAAAAACTGCCGTATCCCTATGAAAAAGGCAGCGATAGAACAGGTGGAGCTGCCTGAAAAATAAACAAATTCGCTTAAAAGTGTCGCCATGGAGCGGCACTTTTGAATTATATACAGCCATATATAGGTTAAAGAGGCAAAAAATAAATAATAAATAAGGTTGAAATTTCTTGTCGAATGTAATATTATTTAATATGTGTAAATTTATTTAGTGGTTTAGCGTATTAAAAACATAAAAGGAGATAGTTGACAATGAACTTAAATATTGTATGCATACCGGGCGATGGCATTGGTCCTGAGATAGTAGCGGAAGCAAAAAAAGTTCTGGATAAAGTGGCAGGCAAGTTCGGTCATAGCATTTCATACAAGGATATTTTGATGGGAGGCGCGTCCATTGATGCTTGCGGAGTGCCGCTCACTGACGAGGCAATTGCGGATGCAAAGGCGGCTGATGCCGTGCTTATGGGTTCTATCGGCGGCAATACATCAACGTCGCCTTGGTATAAGCTGCCTCCTGAATTAAGGCCGGAGGCAGGACTTCTCAAACTTAGGAAATCGCTCAATCTTTTTGCAAATTTGAGACCCGCATATTTATATAAAGAGCTTAAAGAGGCTTGTCCGCTAAGAGATGACATCATTGGCGGCGGTTTTGATATGATGATTATGCGTGAGCTTACGGGCGGGCTTTATTTTGGTGAGCGCAGCACAAAAGAAATTGACGGCGTGATTACGGCAGTAGATACACTTACATACAATGAAAATGAGATAAGGCGCATTGCAGTAAAGGGCTTTGATATAGCCATGAAACGCCGCAAAAAGGTGACAAGCGTGGACAAGGCGAATGTCCTTGATTCATCAAGGCTATGGCGTAAGGTTGTCGAGGAAGTCGCAAAGGATTATCCCGAGGTGACATTGGAGCATATGCTTGTGGATAATTGTGCCATGCAGCTTGTAAAAGACCCGAAGCAGTTTGATGTTATTCTCACTGAAAATATGTTTGGCGATATTTTGTCAGATGAAGCGAGTATGGTGACAGGCTCAATCGGTATGCTTTCATCCGCCAGCTTAAATGATACAAAATTCGGTCTGTACGAGCCAAGCGGCGGTTCAGCTCCCGATATAGCGGGCAAAGGCATAGCAAATCCGATAGCTACTATATTAAGTGCGGCCATGATGCTAAGATATTCATTTGATTTGGACAAGGAGGCGGACGCAATCGAAAGTGCCGTTAAAAAAGTGCTTGAGGAGGGATACCGGACGATTGACATTATGCCGCAGGAGGAGAGCAAACGCGCGGGAGTACAGCAGGTCGGCACTGTCAAAATGGGTGACTTAATAGCAGAACGCATTTAATAATTAGACAAATAATATTGATTAGATAGAATGGAGGACTTTACAATGAAAAGTGATAATGTAAAAAAGGGAATGCAGCAGGCCCCGCACAGAAGTCTTTTCAATGCACTTGGTTTTACAGAGGAAGAAATGAACAAGCCGATGGTAGGCATTGTCAGCTCATATAATGAGATTGTTCCGGGACACATGAATCTTGATAAGATAGTAAACGCAGTAAAGCTTGGAGTAGCGGAGGCAGGCGGCGTGCCTGTAGTATTCCCCGCGATTGCCGTATGCGACGGTATTGCTATGGGGCATATCGGTATGAAATATTCTCTTGTGACAAGAGATTTGATAGCGGATTCTACAGAGTGCATGGCACTTGCACACCAGTTTGATGCGCTTGTAATGGTTCCGAATTGCGATAAAAATGTTCCGGGGCTTTTGATGGCGGCGGCGCGTATCAATGTGCCGACAGTGTTTGTGTCAGGCGGACCTATGCTTGCAGGCAAGGTTAAGGGACAGAAAAGAAGCCTCTCGTCAATGTTTGAGGCAGTCGGCGCATATGCGGCAGGCACTATGACTGAGGAAGAAGTATGCGAGTTTGAAAACAAGGTATGTCCTACCTGCGGCTCATGCTCAGGAATGTACACGGCAAACTCGATGAACTGTCTTACAGAGGCGCTTGGAATGGGACTTAGGGGCAACGGCACAATCCCGGCAGTATATTCAGAGCGAATAAAGCTTGCAAAGCACGCAGGAATGGCGGTAATGGAGCTCCTCAAAAAGAATATACGCCCGCGTGACATTATGACGAAGGAGGCTATCCTGAACGCGCTCACCGTGGATATGGCTCTTGGCTGCTCGACAAACTCAATGCTTCATCTGCCAGCGATAGCGCATGAGATAGGCTTTGATTTTGATATTTCCTTTGCAAATGAGATAAGCGAAAAGACGCCTAATCTTTGCCATTTGGCTCCTGCAGGTCCTACATATATGGAGGACTTAAATGAGGCAGGCGGCGTATATGCTGTAATGAATGAGCTTACAGAGCTTAATCTGATAAACACCGACTGTATGACAGTCACAGGCAAAACAATCGGCGAAAATATCAAGAATGCCGAAAATAAAGATAAAAATGTAATAAGACCTCTCGACAATCCTTACAGCAAAACAGGCGGGCTTGCCGTGTTGAAGGGCAATCTTGCTCCTGACGGAAGCGTTGTAAAGCGTTCAGCCGTAGTCGAGGAGATGATGGTTCATGAAGGTCCTGCGCGCGTGTTTGAATGTGAGGAGGACGCTATCGCGGCTATAAAGGGCGGCAAGATTGTTGAGGGCGATGTCGTAGTTATCCGCTATGAAGGACCTAAGGGCGGTCCCGGTATGCGCGAGATGTTAAATCCTACATCGGCTATTGCAGGCATGGGGCTTGGCTCAACGGTGGCGCTTATTACGGACGGACGCTTTTCAGGCGCGTCGCGCGGTGCATCTATCGGGCATGTATCTCCGGAGGCTGCTGTCGGCGGACCTATCGCGCTTGTGCAGGAGGGCGACATAATTTCCATAAATATTCCTGAATGTACTTTAAATCTCCAGGTATCAGATGAGGAGCTTGAAAAACGCCGCCGCAACTGGACACCGAGAGAGCCAGAAGTTACGACAGGCTATCTTGCAAGGTACCGTGAGATGGTTACAAGCGGCAACAGAGGCGCAATACTTCAAAACACAAACAAGGCTTGACATGATAAAAGGGGGAAAATTCCTCCATGGCTGATGAAAGGTAATATTAATAAAAAGGAGGACTATTATGCTATTAAATGGCTCACAAATAGTTATAGAATGCTTGAAGGAGCAGGGGGTAGACACGGTTTTTGGCTATCCTGGCGGAAGCATATTGAATATATATGACGAGCTGTACAAACATACAGATGAGATTACGCATATCCTGACTTCGCACGAGCAGGGAGCTTCCCATGCGGCTGACGGCTATGCGCGCGCTACTGGAAAAGTAGGCGTATGCCTTGCGACAAGCGGGCCTGGCGCGACTAATCTTGTCACAGGCATTGCTACGGCATATATGGATTCAGTACCGCTCGTAGCGATTACGGCAAACGTTACGCTGCCGCTGCTTGGCAAGGATTCGTTTCAGGAGGTTGACATAGCAGGCGTCACGATGCCAATCACGAAACACGGTTATATCGTAAAAGATGTTACAAAGCTTGCGGACACGCTGAGAAAAGCTTTTAAAATCGCAAAATCAGGCAGGCCGGGACCTGTTCTTGTGGACATCACAAAAGACGTCACCGCAAATACCTGCGAGTTTGTACCCGCAAAACCTGAACCGCCTGAAATCAAGAACTCATATACGGAAAATGACATAAACACAGCGCTTGATTTAATCAGAAACGCAAAGAAGCCGTTTATATATCTTGGCGGCGGCGCAATTATTTCAGGGGCGTCGCGCGAGGTAAAGGAATTTGCTGAAAAGATAGATGCGCCCGTATGCGACACGCTTATGGCTAAAGGTGCGTTTGACGGAAAGAGCGAGCTTTATACAGGCATGGTGGGAATGCACGGCACAAAGACATCAAACTTCGGCGTAAGCCAGTGCGATTTGCTTATAGCACTCGGTGCGCGTTTTTCCGACAGAGTAATAGGCAACCCTAAGAAATTTGCTGAAAATGCAAAGATACTTCATATCGACATAGACGCCGCAGAGGTAAACAAAAACATAAAGACCGACGCGTCAGTAATAGGCGACTTAAAAACCGTGCTAAAGGAGCTTAACAGCAAGCTTACGCCCCAAAAGCATGAGGAATGGCACAATACAATAAAGGAATTAAAGGAAAAATATCCGCTTAAATATGAGACGGATAAGCTTACCTGTCCTTATATAATTGAGGAACTTGACAGAGTGACTGACGGCAAAGCTATCATCACCACAGATGTAGGACAGCATCAGATGTGGGCTGCGCAGTATTACAAATATACAGAGCCGCGCACGTTCCTTTCATCTGGCGGTCTTGGCACTATGGGCTACGGTCTCGGCGCCTGCATAGGCGCGAAGGTAGGCAGGCCTGACAAAATCTGCGTGAATATCGCGGGCGATGGCTGCTTTAGAATGAATATGAATGAGCTTGCCACAGCGAGCCGTTACAATATACCTATTATACAGATTATTATAAATAACCATGTACTTGGTATGGTAAGGCAGTGGCAGACCTTGTTCTATGAAAAGAGATATTCGCAGACAGTGCTTACCGACAAGGTTGACTTTGTAAAGGTTTCCGAGGGCTTGGGCTGCGAAGCAATTCGTGTCACAAAGAAAGAGGAGGTTGCGCCCGCGCTTGAGAAGGCTGTTGCTTTAAATAAGCCGGTAGTGATTGAATGCGTAATCGAGGAGGACGACAAGGTATTTCCTATGGTTCCCGCAGGCGCGCCCATAAGCGATGCGTTTGACGCAGATGATTTGGCAAAATAGCAAATTATCAAGTAAAATTTAAAGACTAGCATATACATGTTAATATGTAGCTGTCCGGCACAAAAGCATAATAGCAGCAATGCGTTAGACGAGTTTTCACTAAGCCTGTTTTGGCGCATATCTGATGCTTTGCGGCTATACCGCGCAGGACAGTTATGATGATATAATAAAAATGTTTAGGAGGAGTACTAAATTGGCTAGAGTGTACAATTTTTCAGCAGGCCCCGCAGTTTTGCCTGAGGAAGTTCTTAAAGAAGCTGCAGATGAGATGTTGGATTACAAGGGAACAGGAATGTCCGTTATGGAGATGAGCCACCGCTCAAAGGCTTTTGAAACGATTATCAAAGAAGCGGAAGCGGATTTAAGGGAGCTTATGAATATTCCTGACAATTATAAGGTTTTGTTCCTGCAGGGCGGCGCAAGCCAGCAGTTTGCGATGATTCCCATGAACCTTATGAAGAACGGCGTGGCGGATTATATCGTTACGGGCCAGTGGGCTAAAAAGGCATATCAGGAGGCTTGCATTTACGGCAAGGCAAACAAGATTGCCTCAAGCGAGGATAAAACTTTCTCGTACATACCTGATTGCTCGGATTTGCCTATTTCTGAAGATGCGGATTATGTATATATCTGCGAGAACAATACGATTTACGGCACAAAGTTCAAGACACTTCCCAACACAAAGGGCAAGACACTTGTAGCGGATGTTTCATCATGCTTTCTTTCAGAACCCGTAGATGTCACAAAGTACGGCGTTATCTATGGCGGAGTGCAGAAAAATATCGGTCCCGCGGGCGTTGTAATCGTTATTATCAGAGAGGATTTGATTACAGAGGATGTACTTCCTGGCACGCCTACTATGCTGAAATACAAGACGCATGCTGACAACAATTCACTTTATAATACGCCGCCTGCATACGGCATTTATATCTGCGGCAAAGTATTTAAGTGGATTAAGAAGATGGGCGGACTTCAAAAGATGAAGGAAATTAACGAGAAGAAGGCGAAAATTCTCTATGATTTCCTTGACGAAAGCAAGCTTTTCAAGGGAACAGTAAGGAAAGAGGACCGCTCGCTTATGAATGTGCCGTTTGTTACGGGCAGCGAGGAGCTTGACGCCAAATTTGTCAAGGAGGCAAAGGAGGCAGGCTTTGAGAATCTCAAAGGCCACAGGACAGTAGGCGGTATGCGCGCAAGCATTTACAACGCTATGCCTATTGAGGGCGTAGAGGCGCTTGTTGAGTTTATGAAGAAATTTGAGGAGGCAAACGCATAATGTATCAGTATAATTGCTTAAATCCCATCTCAAAAATGGGACTGGATAAATTTACGGACAGCTATCAGAAAACAGACGATATCACGCAGGCTCAGGGCGTGCTTGTAAGGAGCGCAGCCATGCATGACATGGAGCTGCCCGACGGTCTTCTTGCTGTAGCAAGAGCCGGCGCAGGCGTAAACAATATTCCGCTTGACAAATGTGCGGATAAGGGTATTGTGGTATTCAACACGCCTGGCGCAAACGCAAACGGCGTAAAGGAGCTTGCTATCGCAGGCATGTTGCTTGCGTCAAGAGATATTGTGGGCGGCATAAAGTGGGTTGAGAATAATACTGGCGTTGAAACTATTGCAAAAGACGCTGAGAAGGAGAAGAAGAAATTTGCAGGCACTGAGATAGCGGGCAAAAAGCTTGGTATTATCGGTCTTGGCGCTATCGGTGGCAGAATTGCAAACGCGGCTGTAGCGCTTGGCATGGAGGTTTACGGCTATGACCCGTTCCTTTCTGTAGAGACGGCGCTTAAGCTTACGCGCGAGGTTAAGCATGTTGTCAATTTGGATGATATTTATGCAAATTGCGATTTTATCACTATACATGTGCCTCTTATGGACAGTACAAAGGGCATGATTAACGCAGAGGCAATCAATAAGATGAAGGACGGCGTTATCGTGCTGAATTTTGCAAGAGATTTACTCGTAAATGAGGCTGATATGATTGCGGCGCTTGATTCGGGCAAGGTCAGGAAGTATGTTTCCGATTTCCCCAACACAACTACAGCAGGACACAAAAATTGTATAGTAATACCTCATCTTGGCGCGTCTACTGAGGAGTCAGAGGACAACTGCGCAATAATGGCTGTTGACGAGCTCATGGATTATCTTGAAAACGGCAACATCAGAAACAGCGTTAATTATCCCGCATGTGATATGGGCGTATGCGCGACTGAAGGCAGAGTGGCAATCCTGCATAAGAATATCGCAAATATGATTACACAGTTTACAGCCGCATTCGGCGATGCCGGAATAAACATTAGCGATATGACAAATAAGTCAAGAGGAGAGTACGCGTATACTCTTATGGATATTGAGAAGGCTGCCGATGACAAGATTATCGAAAAGCTTAACAGCATTGACGGTGTGTTTAGGGTTAGAGTGGTTAAGTAGTGTAGTATTAGTGTAAGGCATAAATGTAGTGGTTTACGTGGGTTTTCATAATTTATATATGATGTTTAAGTGAAATATACAAACTAAGGATTGGGATGTAAATATATATTATCCTTAGTTTTGTATATTTTGCCTTGTATTCGGAGATTTTGCTAATGAAAAATTCTTGAAATTTGTTGGAAAATTATTGGAAAATTATTGGAAAATGAATAATATTTGCTTGACTTTTCAAAATATGAATGCTAAACTATATGAGTATGCCGCATAATGAGGTAAAAGTACGCATCAATATTAAATATGCGTCACCGAAGTTAGCGAGTAATTATTTAGGAGGTGCAATATGTACGCAATTATTGCAACAGGTGGAAAGCAGTACAAGGTTTCCGAGGGCGATGTCATCAATGTTGAGAAGCTTGATGCAGAGGCAGGAAGCACTGTAACTTTTGACAAGGTTATTGCTGTTAGCAATGATTCTCTTAAAGTGGGCGCAGACGTTGAAAATTCTACCGTCACAGCCACAGTTGTAGAGCATGGCAAGGATAAGAAGGTTATCGTCTACAAGTATAAGAGAAAGACAGGCTATCACAAGAAAAACGGTCATAGACAAGCATACACACAGGTTAAGATTGATAAGATTAACGCTTAATATATGACTAAGGTTACAATTTTTAAATCCGGCAGTAACGGTTATAAACGTTTTATCTGCGAAGGACATTCAGGTTATGCAAAATCCGGCAGCGACATTGTTTGTGCGTCAATATCAGTCTTGGTTATCAATACAATAAATTCTCTTGAGGCTCTTGCCAATGAGCGGATGGATGTGGAAAGTAATGATGATACGGGATTTATTGACTGTCGCTTTTTAGATGATATAGGCAATGATTCGAAGCTTTTGATGGATTCTATGGTGTTGGGTTTGCAGACTATTGAAGAACAATACGGTAGTAAGTATTTAAGACTTAAAATCAAGGAGGTGTAAAACCATGATGAAGTTAAACCTTCAGTTTTTTGCTCATAAAAAAGGTGTTGGTTCTACTAAGAACGGTAGAGATTCAGAATCAAAAAGATTAGGCGCCAAGAGAGCGGACGGTCAGTTTGTAAAGGCAGGCAATATCTTATACAGACAGCGTGGTACAAAGATTCACCCGGGCATTAATGTCGGCAAGGGCGGCGATGATACGCTGTTTGCAAAGGTAGACGGCATACTCAGGTTTGAGAGAAAGGGCAGAGACAAGAAACAGGCTTCTGTCTATCCTGTAGAGGAGAACTAAGACATAAATTACGAACTAATAAAAGGCTTCAGGCTTTCTTGTCTGAAGCCTTTTGATTAAAAGCTTTGTTAAAATATCAGGAGCCTTTTGCTTAATTTATAGAAAGGTTGGTTAATCGATGTTTGCGGATAGAGCAAAAATATACATTAGAAGCGGCAAGGGCGGCGATGGTCATGTTTCATTTAGACGTGAGAAATATGTTCCTAACGGGGGCCCGGACGGCGGTGACGGTGGAAATGGCGGAAGCGTTATTTTTGTGGTTGATAAGGGCTTAAACACACTCGTAGATTTTCGCCATATCAGAAAATATTGTGCTCAGGACGGTGAAAACGGCGGCACCAAAAACTGCCGCGGTAAAAATGGTGAAGATATAATCATAAAAGTACCTGAAGGAACTGTCATAAAGGAGCTTGAATCCGGCAAAATTATTGCGGATATGTCAGGTGGTAATGAACGTCAGGTGATACTAAAAGGCGGTAAGGGCGGAAATGGCAATCAGCATTATGCTACAGCGACTATGCAGGCACCCAGATATGCACAGCCTGGACAGCCAGCAAAGGAGCTTAATCTATTCCTTGAATTGAAAGTAATCGCAGATGTAGGTCTTGTCGGGTTTCCGAATGTAGGTAAATCCACATTGCTCTCACATGTCACAAACGCTAAGCCGAAGATAGCCAACTATCATTTTACGACACTTAATCCCAATCTTGGTGTGGTGGATTTGGATAATGGTAAGGGTTTTGTGATGGCTGACATTCCGGGACTTATAGAAGGAGCTTCCGAAGGCGTAGGACTTGGTCATGAATTTTTGCGACATATAGAGAGGACCAAGGTTTTGATACATCTGGTTGATGCCGCATCTACAGAGGGCAGAAATCCGATAGAAGATATATATGCCATAAACAAAGAGCTCGAGGCATACAATGCAGGGCTTGCGCATAGACCTCAAGTAATCGCTGCAAATAAGATAGATGCTATTTATTCAGAAACAAATGAAGACCCCGTACAAAAAATCCGCGATGAGTTTGAGCCAAAGGGCGTAAAGGTATTTCCGATTTCAGCTGTTTCGGGACAAGGCTTAAATGAACTGCTCTATTATGTAAGCGACCTTTTATCACAGATTAATGAACCGCCCACGGTATTTAAACCGGAATTTAATCCGGAAGTGGATATAGTGACCGGTACAGAACCATTCACGGTAGAATATGACAAAGTGAAAAATGAATACGTAGTAGAGGGACCTCGTATCGAAAAAATGCTCAGCTATACTAACATCGATTCTGAAAAGGGATTTATGTTTTTTCAAAACTTCCTTAAAGACAATGGCATATTGGATGAATTGGAAGCACTGAATATCCATGAGGGTGATACAGTCCGTATGTATGGACTTTCTTTTGATTATTACAAGTAAACTCATAAACTGGGGTGAAAAATTTCAGCCGCATGATGTGGCAGAAAGGGGAAAAGATGACAAGCAAACAGAGGGCATATTTAAAGAGCTTAGCGATGAACATAGAGCCTGTATTCCAGATAGGAAAGGCATCTGTAACGCCTGAAAATGTAGCGGCGGTTTCGGAGGCTTTTAATACGCATGAGCTGATAAAAATAGGTATATTAAAAAACTGCGCTGATGACCCAAATGAAATTGCAAATACTATAGCTGAGAGGACACATTCACAGGTAGTACAGGTTATCGGCAAAAAATTTGTGCTTTACAAGCCGTTTAAGGACAAACCTAAGATAATTTTGCCTAAATAAACTGCCTATAGCTGTAAATTAAATCAAGAATAAAATCGCAAATAAAATCGGGGATAAATTCGGAGATAAAATCGGAGATTTGAAAATGATTGGTATAATGGGAGGTACGTTCAATCCTATTCATAACGGACATATATGGCTGGCTGAGCAGGCATATGAGCTGCTTAATCTGGAAAAGGTAATTTTCATACCAAGTGGCAAATCGTATATGAAGCAAAACGTACTGGATGCCCGAAAACGTGCAGCAATGGTAGAGCTTGCCATTTCCGATTTTCCACATTTTGAACTTTCGCTCTTAGAGGTAGAGCGTGAAGGAAACACATATACATATGAAACTTTGAAAGAATTAAAAATTCAAAATCCTGATGCTGAGTATGGTCTGCTGATGGGAGCAGATACTCTTTTTAATATAGAAACGTGGTACAAGCCTGAAAAAATTTTTGAACTTTCAACGCTTGTTTGCACTGTTCGAGATGATTATGATATAATATCAATACGCAAAAAGGGTGATGAGCTGTCGAGGCTTGGGGCAAATATCATTTATCTGGACGTTCCGCAATATGACATTTCTTCTACAGATATAAGAAATATGGTTAGAGACAATCTTTCGATAGATGAATTTGTTCCAAAGAAGGTAGCCGATTATATTGCTTGCAAAAAGTTATATAAAAATTTTTAAATATTTTGTTTTATGTGCCTGCCAAAAAAGGCAGATGGGGGAATTGTTGTGGAAATTAATTTGAAAAAAGTAAAAAAGTATTTAAAAAAGCATCTTACAAAAGAAAGGTATCAACACACTCTTGGAGTAGCGTATACGGCAATGTCAATGGCTATGCGGTATAATCCTGATACTTCCAATGATGATTTCGTCAAAAAGGCTGAAATAGCAGGAATGCTGCATGATTGTGCGAAAAGCATGGATAACGACAAAAAAATAAAAATATGTAAAAAACATTCGATACCATACAGCACATTTGAAGAAAACCATCCATATCTTTTGCATGGAAAAGCCGGAGCGTATATCGCCAAATCCAAATTTGGCGTTTGCGATGAGGATATATTAAAAGCGATAACATGGCATACAACTGGCAGACCCAATATGTCTATGCTTGAAAAAATAATTTTTATAGCCGACTATATAGAGCCATCGCGTAAACCCATTCCTGAACTTGATGTTATACGAAAGCTTGCTTTTGAGGATATAGACAAGGCGATGGAAAAGATATTAGGAAATACCTTAAGATTTTTGGAAGAAAAGCACAATCCCATTGACAACATGACGAGAGTAACCTATAACAGCTATAGGCATACACGGGCACAATAAAAAATAGAACGGAGGATATATGAATAATACAGAAAACTTAAGCAAAGTAAAGACTATTGTAAGCGCACTTGAAGATAAAAAAGCAGAGGATATAAAAATCATTGATATAAGCGAAATATCTGTACTGGCGGATTATTTTGTAATTACTAACGGTACAAATAAAAGCCAGACACAAGCACTCTCTGACAATGTTGAGGAAAAGCTTGCGCAAATCGGAGTATATCCCAATCACATAGAAGGATATAACAACGCAGACTGGATTTTATTTGACTATTCTGATATTCTTGTTCATATCTTTAACGGCAGAGAAAATCGCGATTATTACGATTTGGAGAGAATATGGCGTGACGGAAAAAGTGTAGCGATTAAGTAAATTAAATTCGCTTGTAAGTACATTCCAAGGCACCAATAAAACTGGTGTCTTGGAATATTACTTATTAATTCTTTATAAGGCGAAATACACCATAGACCTTTCCAAGTATCTCAACATTATCAAGGATAATCGGCTCCATAGTATCATTTTCGGGCTGGAGTCTAAAATGCCCATTTTCCTTATAAAATGTCTTGACGGTAGCAGAGTCATCAACAAGTGCTACAACGGTATCACCGTTTTGAGCGGTATTGCAAGAATTGACAAATATCTGGTCGCCGTTATATATTCCCGCATTTATCATGCTGTCACCCTTGACTTTTAATACAAAAGACTCGCCCTTAGGAACCATTTCTGTAGGGATGGGAAAGTAGCCTTCAATATTTTGCTCCGCCAAAATAGGAAGTCCGGCGGCAACTGTTCCAACTATTGGAATACTAACCATCTCATGCCTTACCATCTGAAAACTGTCGTCCATTATCTCAATTGCACGCGGCTTGGTCGGGTCCCTCCTGATATATCCATTTTTTTCCAGTGTTTCCAGATGAGAGTGTACGGAAGATGTCGATTTTAAATGTACTGCCTCGCAGATTTCCCTGACTGCCGGCGGATATCCTTTCTTTAAAATCTCAGATTTAATGTACTCAAGTATTTCACGTTGTTTTGATGTAATCTTACCATATGCCATAAAGACTTTACCTCATTTCTATGTTGTTATATTTGCTATATGAAAATATCATAGCACATCTTTTTCAAAAATGCAAACATATATTCCAAAAATTTGTTCGTAAAATTTAAAAAAATCCATTGACACGCAAACGATTGTTCTGTATAATACATTACAAACGAATGTTCAGAAAACTTGTTTGGAAAACATGTTCGAAAAAAAACGAAACTGTAAATTGTTATTAGATAAAAATAAAGGAGAGATTATTATGGAAAATATTAAAAAGAGTAATACGAATTATATCAGAGAGGCAAGAAGAATGAGAGCAAAGCGTCGACATCAAATCCGGATACGACGCAGAATTGCATTATTAAGCCTTTTTTCAATATTTACATTGATAATATCTGTTTTTTGTGTTTCAACACAGTCTCAGGCTGAAAATATAGATATGGTTCAATCCAGTAAATATTTTAAGAGCATTATGATAGAAAAAGGAGACACGCTTTGGTCCATAGCAAATGAAAATATAGATGCAGAACATTACAACAATACGTCAGAATATATTAAAGAAGTCAAATCCATAAATTCACTTGCCACAGACAAAATCACAGCGGGCAATTATATTATAGTGCCATATTATTCTGAAGAAATATATGCCAATGCGGTTAATGCAGATTATTGACAGCTAATCGTTTTTTTCACGCAAAGTGACAGCCTTTGCCGCCATACGCCGTCTGTCTTCCTCTAAGGCTGCGTAGTGCTTTCTGGTAGTATTTACATCTTTGTGCCCCAATACGTCGGCTACAAGGTATATGTCACCTGTTTCTTTATAAAGAGAGGTGCCGTATGTGCTTCTTAATTTATGGGGGGTTATCTTTTTTAAATTTGTCACGAGAGATGAATATTTTTTAACAAGATTTTCAACTGCTCTGACAGTTATGCGCTTGTTTTGCATTGACAGAAACAATGCATTTTCATGACCGTCCACAGGTATAATATGTTCGCGTTGCTCAAGGTAATCAAGCAAAGCGGTTTCAACCTCGCTGCCGAAATATATTACCGCTTCATAGCCGCCTTTTCTGCGTATTTTTATACCGTTGTTATTAAAATCAATATCTTGAATATCAATGCCTACACATTCTGACACACGTATACCTGTTCCCAACAGTAATGTCAGTAGGGCTATGTCACGTATTTTCGTCTTTTCATGATATTGGAGCTGTTTTTTTGTGAGTTTGTCACCATTTTCAACAGTATCAAGCAATATGGCGACCTCGTCAGGGTCAAGACGCACGATTTCTTTTTCATGCAGCTTTGGCATAGGAACGAGTGCCGCAGGATTTTTTTCTATCATTTCATTGCGATAAAAGTAATTATAAAAGCTCCTAAGCGATGCGAGCTTTCTTGATTTACCGCGTTCGTCATTCATATATTCTTTTCCGTCTTTAGTGTAATATGTGCAATGTTCCAGATATTCTTCTATATCAAGACGCGTAATTTGGTCAAGTATCTCCAAAGGATATTCCTTGATAGGAGTTTTCTTAAATATTGGATTGCTGTCATGAAGATACTCAAAAAAAACACGTATATCATAAGCATAGGCTATTCGTGTCCTAGATGATATATATTCCTGCATTCCTCTGAAATATTGTCCACAGAATGGTGGCAGGGTATCAAGAAGTTCACGCAGATGCATTATATTTTTTTTGTTGAGCTCATCGTGGTAACTCATACTGTTTTTGTTTTCCGAAATTTTATTTTCCAAAGCAAATTTTCCTTTCCAAAAATATACAATTAAGTTGTTCAATTATTTAACATTATGATATAATAGCTGTAACGAACACAAATAAATTAATTTGCGTTCGATGCCATTTATATTTTATAACAAAATATAAAATATTCCAAGATGATAGGAGTGTAGTTTTTTAAATTATGAAAAATAATAAGGATTATGTCAGGTGGGGAGTTACAATTTTTTTGGTCTTTCTGGGTGGATTATTGAGCTATTATCTTATGTTTCATCTTGAAAATGTTTCATCGGCATTAAATGGTTTGATTACGATTTTGATGCCGATAATCGACGGTTTCATATTGGCATATATATTAAGCCCTATTGTAAATGCTATTGAACGCCGTATTTTAAAGCCGTTTTTTAAACTGTCTAAAATAAAAATCAAGAAAAATCATCAGCGTATGATTGCAATTATATTAACAGATTTTGTGGCTATTACTTGCATTTATTTGTTTTTCTCAATTGTCATTCCTCAGATTTTCAACAGTATCAAATCCATTATTGAACAGTTTCCGAGTTATATAGAAGTATTGACTGTACGTGTGTCTGAGTTGTTGGAAAATAATCCTGTAATAGAGCAGAATGTCACCAACATAATAAATGAGTCATCTATCGACATCGAGCAGTTTATTCAAAATAGGATTTTACCGCAATTAAATAATGTGCTGGCTACAGTATCGGTAATTTCGACGAGCATATTTTCTGTATTAAAAGGGCTTTGGAATTTGATAATCGGATTTATAATTTCCATATATTTGCTTGCAAGTAAGGAATTATTTGCCGCACAGGCCAAAAAAATTGTGTATGCCTTTTTCTCACTTGAAACGTCTAATCGATTTATAAGTAATGTGCGTTTTGCAAATAAGACTTTTGGCGGATTCTTTGTGGGAAAAATTTTGGATTCAATAATAATTGGCGCAATTTGCTTTGCGGTCACAAGCTTTTTGGGTACGCCGTTTTACGTCTTGATTAGCGTTATAATTGGCGTGACGAATATAATACCGTTTTTTGGACCATTTTTAGGTGCAATTCCTTCGGCAGTGTTGATTTTGCTTGTTAATCCTATTCAGGCATTCTATTTTGTCATATTTGTCATTATTTTGCAACAGGTCGACGGAAATATCATAGGACCTAAAATCCTTGGCAGTTCTACAGGATTATCAAGTTTTTGGGTAATTTTTTCAATAACGTTGTTTGGCGGTATTTTCGGTATTATGGGTATGATATTTGGCGTCCCTGTTTTTGCGATAATTTTTGCGTTCTTTAAATCGCTTGTGGAATCAAAGCTTAAAAACAAACAACTTCCTGCAGATACTGGCAAATATTTAAAGCTGTTGTATATAAATGTTGACAACTGCGAACTCGTAAATTTTTCCGAAGACGAGTCCAAGCCATTTGGTCATATAAATAAGATACTGATTAAAGAAAGAAATAAAAATGTCAAAAAGCTTTTTGATACAAAATCACAACAACAAAATACAGATGACGATTTAAAGTAAAATCTTAATTATAAAGCTTACAGCACGCGAATAATAGCAACTATTTGTTAAAGTTGTCTTTTGCGAATAGTTGGATGTCTCACAACAAGCACTTCACTCATTCTAAAACCAAGAATATGCTCAAAAAAAAATTGCATTTTTCAAGGATAATTTTTGGTGTCACAACCTTATCCTTGAAAAATGCAAAACAACTTGTAATATCAAAAACAATCACAAATTTTAAATTCATACAGTTATCAAATTAACTTTTTACAACATGCAATCGCAAGTGCTCCGGGACCTATGTGGCATGATACGCTTAGTGAAAGCGCGTCAACAAAAATAATAGGATAATCAGGCAACTGTTCGTGCAGCTCATCTTTAAGAATATTTGCCGCTTCCTCGTTTTGAGTATGCGCAATCGCAAGATATATCTGATTATCAGGCGATATGCCGCCAAAACGCTTTTCAATATCACTTTTAATCGCGTTAATCATAATAGATTTCGCCTGATTGACTGTCCTTGCTTTGGCGAACGCGTCCAGTTTTTCACCCTGTATCTGCAACACGGGTTTTAATTTCAGCAATGTGCCAAGCGCTGCCGCAGCCGGTGTTATCCTACCGCCTTTTTTCAGATAATACAGGGTATCTATCATGATATAGATACTTGAATTAAATTTATCCGCTTCCAATATATCCTTTATCTCGCTGCCGTTTTTTCCCGCCTTTACAAGCTCCAGCGCATCCATAACAGACCGCCTCTGGGTCACTGAAATGCGCTGATTGTTTACCACGTGAACTTTGCCGTCATAATCCTGCGCAAGCATAGACGCTGTCTGACAGGAACCGCTAAGACCGCTTGACATAGGGATATGCACTATTTCATCATATTCTTTCAAAAGCTCGTCCCATATATTCAAAACAGATTCGGGCGAAGGTTGTGACGTTGATATGTCTGCGTTGCTTTTCAGTTTCTCATAAAATTCACTTTGACTAAGTGTGATTTCTTCGTAATATGTTTCACCATCAATCATAAAAGGCATCGGCAGAACTCTAATCCCTAATTCCCTTGCATGTGTTTGAGTAATGCCGCTATTGCTGTCAGTAACTATTGCTATTTTCGCCATATAAATCTCCCAATATTTTTCTCATATTTTTACTATTGAAACAAATTGTCATTTAATATGATTTTAACGTCAGATATTAATAAAGTCAACACCGGAAGATATATTATCTTCATAGTAACGCCAAAATCTTTCATATTTGTCAGGAGGCTGCCTGTCATTTTCGATATATGCACCATAAAGCTCTGCCGCGCATTTTTGAGCATTTTGCAAAATATCAGCATCCTGATATATATCACCAATACTGAAATGAAACTGTCCGCTCTGCCTTATGCCAAACAAATCCCCGGGTCCCCTAAGACGCATATCTTCTGATGAAATAAAAAATCCGTCATTTGATTTGTTTAACACTTCAAGGCGCTCTGTAGCGTTTTCCTGACTTGAGCAGTTGATGAATATACAATACGACTGATAATCTCCGCGCCCGACACGTCCTCTCAGCTGATGCAGCTGCGCCAACCCAAAACGTTCGGCATTTTCGATAAGCATAACCGTCGCATTTGGCACATTTATACCAACCTCTATAACCGTAGTAGACACAAGCACGTCTATATTGTGCGCCGCAAAATCTTCGATAATGCTGTTTTTTAGTGCGGATTTCATCTGTCCGTGCAGTGCTTCGATACGCAATTTTGGAAGTAATGCTTTTAATTTTTTTGTATAGTCTATTACGTTTTCAAGAATGGACTCTCCTGCTATCTCATCGTCAGCTGCCTCGACCATCGGGCATATGACATAAGCCTGCCTGCCTGCGTTTACCTCTTTTTCAATAAACTTATACGCATTTTTCCTGTAGGCTGTATTTACGACACAAGTTCGGATAGGCAATCTATTTGATGGCATCTCTTTTATTACTGATATGTCCAAGTCTCCGTATAATATAAGCGCAAGTGTCCTCGGTATCGGCGTAGCGCTCATAACAAGGATATGCGGCTGTATGCCTTTTTGGGTGAAAGTTTCACGTTGCTTTACTCCAAAACGATGCTGTTCATCTGTAATTACAAGCCTTAGATTATAAAAATCCACATCATTCTGCAAAATCGCTTGAGTGCCTATTATGACATTTACCGTCCCAAGGCTTATGCTCTCTTTTAATCTGCGTTTCTGCTTTGCATTCAGTGCGCTTGTCAAAAGTACAGGCTTAAATGGCAGGCCGTATTTTTCAGTAAGCTCAAGAACGGATGCATAATGCTGATTAGCCAAAACTTCGGTAGGCGCCATAAATGCTGCCTGATAATGGTTCATCACACACATTAGCATTGAAAGAATCGCAAGGATTGTCTTGCCCGAACCAACATCACCCTGTACCAGACGGTTCATAAGACGCGTAGAGCACATATCATCTTCTATCTGCGCCCACACGCTTTTTTGCGCATCCGTGAGTTTATATGGGAGCTTGGAAATCAGCTCATTACAAGCGTCAACGCGCATCATGGGACTGTCGTTTACATCACGGACAGCCATCTCCTTTAGCACCATGACAGACACGATAAAGAACAAAAATTCCTCAAATACAAGCCGCTGCCTTGCCGCAATCATTTCATCACGGCTGCCCGGGAAATGTATTCCCGTAAGTGCGGATTTGTAGTCCATAAGATTATATTTTTTGCGTATATCCTCTGCAAAATAATCTTCATCAAAAGAAACGGCATTTATCACCGCACGCATTGCTTTTGATATTGCATTTATTGATAAGCCCTTTGTCGTGGGATATATCGGCGCAAGCCTATGTACTTTCTGCTCAAATTCCTCTTGACTTACAAGCTTTGGATTTTCCATTGCCATTTTATTGTTTTTTAAATAAACGCGTCCGCGAAAAATGTACTGTTTTCCCAATTGAATATTATTCTTCATATAGGGCATATTAAAATAAACAATATCACATACTTCGCTCTCGTCTCTTACTTTGAATGAAGTCATGCTCATATTTCGCCTATTTCTCGCGTATGAAGTCGCGGGATTGCTGATAACAGTCGCCTTAATCGTATTTATCTGTTGAGCTTTCAACTCGCCAATGCCCACAATATCCTGCCATTCATCGTATCCACGTGGATAATGGGTTATAAGGTCACGTATGGTATGTATATTTAATTTCGCATAAAGAGCCGCCGTTTTTTCGCCAATGCCGTTAAGCTCTGTAATCGAATCAGTTAATTTCATAAAATTCCTCAAGTATAAAGTCTAAGGCGACGCTTTTGCCGCCTTAGACTTTTTTATGCGTTTATTCGGCGGAAACAATATAAGAATAAATCGGCTGACCGCCGTACTGCAGCTCTACGTCACATCCCTCAAAGTTTGTCCTTATACGCTCAGCGAGCTCGTTTGCCTGCGCCTCATCAATATCATCGCCATAGTATACGCTGATTAATTCATAATTGTCATTCATCATTTCAGCGACCATCTCATATGCGACATCCTGCAAATCTTCGCCGACTGACAATATTCCCTTATCTCCTATGCCCATAAAATCACCGGAATGAATTTCTTTATCATCAATCATGGTCTCACGCACGGCATAAGTCACCTGACCGGTCGCCACGCTTGCGGCCTCCTGGGTCATTACAGCCTCGTTTTCTTCCACGGATACGTCGGGCACATAATTGATAATCGCGGTAATGCCTTGCGGCACTGTTTTTGTAGGAATTACGATTATGTTTTTGTCTTTTGTAAGCTGCTTTGCCTGATTAGCGGCAAGGATAATATTTTTATTGTTAGGAAAGATAAAAATATTATCGGCATTTATTTTTTCTATTGCGTTCAGCATATCCTCCGTGCTTGGATTCATAGTCTGACCGCCCTCAATAATATAATCCACGCCCAAAGAACGGAATATCTCATTCATTCCGTCACCAATGGATACGGCGATAAAGCCGGTTTCCTTATGTTCGGCGGCGGGCAGAGGTGATGCGCCTGCGGATGGTTTGACGGGCATCTCTGTATTTTGCATCTGCTTTTCCATCATATCGGAAACTTTCTCATCGCGCTCAAGACGCATATTTTCGATTATAATAGTCGTAAGCGAGCCATAGAGAAGTGCCTTTTGCATAGCAAGACCGGGGTCATTTGTATGCACATGCACTTTTACTATATCATCATCGGCAACTACGACTATTGAATCGCCTATTGATGAAAGATACTCTTTAAAATCAAGCTCATGCTTTATGTTGAAAGGCTTGTTGAGCATAATGAGAAACTGCGTGCAATAACAAAATTTTATCTCTGCATTTGCTTGTGCCTCGATATTGGGTGAAAGCCCATCCTTTTTTACGGAAGTCTTAGGCGCCGCTTCTATGCTTAGGTCAATCTCCTTTCCCATAAACATATCATAACCGCCCTTTAATACCTCGACAAGTCCTTGACCGCCGGAGTCAACAACCCCCGCCTGTTTTAATACAGGGAGCATTTCCGGTGTCTGCGCAAGGACTGCCTCTGCCTCCTTGATAATTTCTTTGATAAATACTTCTAAGTCTTTTTCACCCGCAGCGGCAAGGTCACACGCCCTCTTTGCTGCCCCCTTTGCTACAGTGAGGATTGTTCCCTCTTTTGGCTTCATAACCGCCTTGTAGGCCGTCTCTACAGCCTTTTCGCATGCAGATGCAAGTATTGCCACATTTAATTCATCATACTCTCTTATGACCTTTGTAAAGCCTCTAAAAAGCTGGGAAAGTATAACGCCCGAGTTGCCCCTTGCTCCCCTGAGAGAGCCGGAAGACATTGCCTTTGCCAGCGATACCATATCAGGATTTTCAAGCGCTGCGACTTCCTTTGCCGCGGACATAATAGTCATAGACATGTTTGTGCCGGTATCGCCGTCTGGTACCGGAAAAACATTCAGCTCGTTTATCCATTCCTTTTTGTTTTCAAGATTTTTAGCTCCTGCAAGAAACATCTTGGCAAGCATATTGGCATCTATTACATTTAAACCCACTTCAAAAGTCCTCCTTAATCAATCACTCGAACACCCTCGACGAAGATGTTGATTTTTTCGATTTCAAGTCCCGTAAAATTTTCTACCTTGTACTTTACATTGTTAATCAGGTTGTCGCATACCGTGACTATGCTGACACCATATGATATTATTACATGAAACTCAAGAAATAATTTATTATTAACAATCTCAACCGATATTCCGTGAGTAATGCTCTCCTTCATCAAAAGCTTGACAAGACCGTCTCTTACGTTGACAGACGCCATTCCTACGACACCGAAACACTCTACAGCGACGCTGCCGGCATACTGCGCAATAACTTCAGGGTCAACATATATGTTGCCAAGATGAGTATTCATTGAACCTTTCATATAAAAATCCCTCCATTCTTCAAACACTATCGCTACTATTATAACCGTTTTTTGGGAAAAAAGGAATATGTATTTGCACGGAAATTTTGATGATTATAGACTTTTTATGTTCTTTTTATGATTTTTATTAAATTTTGTGAAAAATTACTTGCAAAACGGCGTTTTTTTTGGTAAGATACTAATGTTGTGAATGAGTAACTTTAATTAATTGAGGAGGTGCTAATTATGGCAAAGTGTGATATTTGTGGCAAGGGCGTTCATTTTGGAAATAACGTAAGCCATTCTCATAGAAAAACCAACGCAATGTGGAAACCCAATATAAAGAGCGTAAGATGCAAGGTAAACGGCGCTACTAAGAGAATGAACGTATGCACAAGATGCTTTCGTTCCGGCTTAGTTGAAAGAGTTTAATCAACTATCAAAAATAAGTTATAAAAAAGAACACTCCGGTAAGTGTTCTTTTTTTATGGCTTTTACAAAGAAATTATAAATCTATGCCTCATAATATTGTTTCTTAATACTCTCATACTCTGCCTGTATGCGTATCAGGGTTTTTGTGTCACCGCACTTGTTGTCGGGATGGAATATTTTTAAAAGCTCCTTGTAGCGTTTGCGCAAAGCCAGCTCATTGTCCACGCCTCTGAAAAAGCTTGTACCATCTAAAGCGCCTGCCTCATACTGTTGGTATGTATTGGCGTTGTTTCGCATATCAGACATCTTTTGACGCCTATATTTGCCCTTTTCATGTTCAAAGTTAAGACGTTCGCATTCCAGCGCTTTTCTGTCCAATGCTAACTGCTGATATGCGTCCTCGATTATTTTCTTTTTCCTAGCGATAAACAGTTCGTTGTCATCATAGCGCTTTTTTAGATTTTTTTCTCTGATTTCAAGTATGCTTTTTTCTCTGTCAAGCGAACGTTTTAAATCCTGCAGTTCACGTTTCATATCCTGGAGCTCATCACTTTGAGCCTGTATCCTTACCTGCTCCTGAAACAGCCATATTTTAATTTTTTTGATGTTCTCCTCCGGTGCATCTGTGTTTAATAGCTCCTCGTCAAACTCTACCATAATATCCTCCATACCGCTCTAGCGGCTCAAAGCACTTGCCTTATTAATCACTGCATTGAAAAAGATTATAACCAATAATCATAAAAAGCGCGATAAGAATTAAGCCAATCCATACACTGTTTAGCACAAGCATAAACAACATTCCCAAAGCAAACCAGAATAAAGTATAACCTATAAGCCTTTTCATGACAGACACCGTAAAAGCTGCGTTGTTATAATATATGCGTCCTGACTTTATTTTAACTTGCTTTTGCAAAAAAATTAATTTTCTGCCTTTTCAGGAAAAGCCGTCGATATTGCATCCTCATCGCTCGGCATATCACCCTTTTTTGAGTTAAATCTGTCTATAATATCCGGCACCATATCGACAATCTTATTTATTGTGTCTTGATTTTTGATGTTTACAAGACGTACCTGACCGTTCTTGATGACAAGTACCGCACTTGGCGACATTTTACCGGACATACCACCCGCGCCGCCGTTTTTCTTGTCCTGCGAAGATGCGCCCGCGCCTACTCCAAAGGTAACGTCAACCAGCGGAATAATGATAGTATCTCCTATCTGTGTAGGCTCGCCCACAACAGTCTTAGATGAGAGAAAGCTCTCCATTCCCCGCATCATCGTGCTTACCACTTCATTAAAGCTATTGTCCGCCATAATCCAACCTCCATTTATAGAAATATAACTTATCTTTTAAACTGTTTAAACAGGTTTCGTATATTTTTGTCAAAAAATATGACAACCGCCGTGCGTACAAATATAAACAGGCTTATACGTCCTTTAAGCGAAAAATCACCTTCAATAATCGACTTCTCAAATTCAGGCAAAATATTGATTTTACCCTGATGAAAAGGATAAAGTATACCCCACACTGCCATAATATCACCAAGCGTTGCGGGATTGTCAAAGCCTAAGTGAAGATTGACCTGAAACTTTTTCGGCGCAAGGCTCTTAAAAACTCTAAGAAGATTGTCCCTGCATTTAAAAAACGCTTTTTTGGTGCTGTCCTGACGCAGCAGGTCAAGGTAATATTCTATATTAGACCCTATGCTTGCTATTGTATCACATATCTTCTGAAATGTGTACTTCATATTTTGCACAAAATCAATCAATTTTTTTAGGGTTTTCCTTATCTTTTGAATAATGCCCTTGTCACTTGCGGTTTCATCTTCAGCCAGCGTCTCAAAGTCTGTATCTGTATCGTGATTGTCGTCGGCCTGTACATCCTTTGCGTCGAAGTTTGTTTCGGCAGGGTTTAAATCTTCTAACTGTGTTTCAGCAGCCTGTATTTCATCATTATAGCCCTCTTTTTCTTTTTTGCTTTTAGTTTTTGCTTTTTTCGTCTTTTTATTCTTTGACGTGCTCACTGCCAGATTATCAAAAAGTGTGAAAAACAAGAGCTTTACTGTGATATGCGGCTGTCCTTTGCCGTCATATCCGATTTTGGCTGATACAATGTGCATAAGCCACGTGGCATGCATCAAGACGTTCACTGAACTTTCACTGTATGCCCCTTTGGCTCTGTATCGTACCGGTACAAATAACACAATACAGATTAATAAAAAAATTATACCTAAAATAATCAGCAATGTAATGCCGATTATCTTCAGTATAGTCAGTATTAACACGATATTCCCCCATTCTTTCCAAAAAAGGTTTTTACATCATAGCTATCTGTCGCTTTCCATACGTCAGTAAGCATATCTATCACCAATTCTACCGCTCCTTTATATCCCCCTGCCACACCTACTATGTATGGAGAGTTTTCCCTGCGGCGAAAATAATGTTGCTTTAGCATGGCGCTGTGATATATTTCAAATAAATCGCTGTTTTTGGCAAGAGCTATCACATATATAGTCGGCTGAGGCCTGCCGGTCTTGAGTTTCCAGATTATCTGCCGGCGTTTGTTTTTTATTGATGGACTCATATACAACTCTTTATAAAAACGCATAAAATAACCAGCCCCTAAAATACATTATATAACAAAATCTATTCTATCATATTGGAATGATATTTACAAACGCTATTTTTACCAAAAAAACACATAAAAATCGCCGCTGATTCGGCGGCGATTTTTAGAGCGGTTTTACCCATTGCTTATTTTTTTTCAAATTGATATATTCTTGATAGGCTTGCTCAAGAATTTGTTTTTCGTTGGCAAATTTAAGCAGGTGATATGCTTCGTGATACTTATAATAGCCCGAATCCACAAAAAATTCTTCACGCTGAGGCTTGCTGTAATAACTGTCTGCCATCATCAGATACCAGTGTACCTCTTTTTCCACCACGTCCTGCGGTACATTAAAAGAATATTCACTCTTGCCAATATATTTCATTACAGTTGCCTTAACGCCAGACTCCTCAAAAACCTCACGAAGTGCTGTCTCAACGTGCTTTTCGCCACTTTCAACAGTTCCCTTTGGGAGCACCCACCCTTCATATCTGTTTTTAAAGTTTTTATACAGGAGCAGGATTTTCCCCCTAAAGATAACCACGCCTCCGCAGCTTGTAGCTTCAATCATGGCGTTTCCTCCTATATGGTGCGTATCTGCTTATTTTATGCTCTCCATTATATTGATTATTTGATTTGTTTCAAAAGGCTTTGTGACAAATTCCGATGCGCCAAGCTTGATAGCATCAAGCATCTTACCCTTCTGTCCTGCTGCTGTTACCATTATAACCTTTGCGTTGGCGTCATATTCTTTAATTTTGACAAGTGTTTCGATACCGTCCATAACAGGCATCGTAATATCAAGCGTCACAAAATCAGGATTAAACTCGCAATATTTTTCGTACCCCTCCTGGCCGTTTTCAGCTTCAGCCACTACTTCGTAGCCGTGCTCTGTCAATATATTCCTCAACATTGACCTTGAAGTCTTTGAATCGTCAACTATCATAACTGTGCTCATATTTTACCCTCCATATTAATTAGCTGTTTGAATTAATGTAATTGTTATCAGCTTATTCGTACACCTCAAAAACAGCTCTAAAGCTATAGCCGTGAGCATGAATGGGAATTACGAAAAGCTTTTCGTTGCTAAGAAACGGTCCCTCCTGCGAAAATTCAGGTGAATTCATATCTATGGATACATCATCATAGCTTAAATTAGTCGCAAATAAGCCATTTATGCAGTTGATAAACTCCCCTACATTGTCAAGTGCATCATCTGTCACTGTTGAATATGTATCACCCGTAAAATGATTAGCTATGGCAAGCAGTCCGTCACCCGGCGCGCTCATGTATACTTTGATGTGAAAATCGCCTATTATAGACTGGCATGCGTACTTGTCCAGCTGTAACGAGCGCGCCGTGTATGCCTTTTCAAGATAAACGTCGGCGTCGATAAGCCGTCTGAGCGTCTGCACCATAGTAAGCGCAAGCTCTTTTAACTGCTGTGATTTGAGAGGAACAAAAATATTTACGCACTGTGCCAAATCATCATGCACCAGCGCACTCATCTGCTCATCGGAAAATTCATTTTCCTCCTGGAAACTATCCAGCATTGGATTTATCTTTTCCAATGTGAGATAACCGTTATTCAGAACAAGCTGAATAAATTTCATAAAAGAATTGGACTGATACGTCAGTATCTGTTCAAGCTTCTCGTCATCAATACAGCCTGCCTCAATAGCAGCATCTCCAAACCGTGTTTTGCTTTTGTCAATGCTATCCAGCAGCTCCTGAGCCGTGGACGGTATAAGCACCTTGGTAATGACGGCTATGGTTTCAACTTCGGCATTAAAGTCCTTGGCTACCGGGAGTAAATCATCTAACTGCTGCGCAGTCAGAATATTCTTATCCACCAAGTAATTACCAAATAAGCGGTTAAGCATATACAAACTACCTCCTAAATTTTTGTTACAGTGCAAATGATACTATGCCAAATGCACACCCTAATAATAATATACACCTTTTTTACAAAAATTACAAAGAATAATTGCATTTTTTTATAAAAAATATATAATGCATGGATAGCTTGCAATTATTTATCGGAATAATACTCATCAAGCACACGTCTTGCGACTGGAACGGCATACTCTCCGCCTGACCCTGCCCCTTCCATGATAACTGTAATCTGCACTGGATAATCCGTGCCGTACGTATATCCGGTAAACCAAGCATGAGAGTCTGAGTTGGTATTGTATTCGGCAGAGCCTGTCTTGCCTGCAGCACCGTATTCAAGCCCCTTTAATCGAGTGCCTGTGCCTTCTTCAACTACCGCTTTCATAAGACTGTCAAGCGCCGCCGCCTCGTCTGAAGTGATGGGCATGCCAAGTTTTGCCGGCTCAAACTGCTTTATAAGCTCTCCGTTTGCATTTTCCACGCGGTCTATCATGTACGGCTTCATCATTGTGCCGCCATTGGCTATCGCTGACGTAATCATAGCTAAGTGGAGCGGCGTTATCTGAGTTTTGCCCTGGCCTATCACTGTCTGTATCATGCTGCTGTCATTGTCTTCGATATCATCTGCCACTGCGCTCTTGTTTGCAATCATATCCACGGGAAGTTCTGTGTTAAAGTACAGATGTCCGAGTGTCTGTAAAAAGCTTGCTCTGTCGAGGCTTAAACCGATATTCGCAAAAGACGAATTGCATGATTTGGCAAATGACACTGTGAAATCAATATTGCCATGTGTAGCTCCATGATAACATTTTATGGTATTATCGCCGCTTGTGAATTGTCCTGTGCAATTAAAGCTATACGACATATACGTAGACGGATTTTCGCGGATATATTCAAGTGCTGTCAGTATCTTAAAGGTAGAGCCGGGCGGATACAGACCTTGCGTCACTCTGTTTACCAGCACTGAGCTTTCTGTGTCATTGATTAGGCTGTCCCATATATTGTCTATCTCGTTTGGATTAAAATCAGGCTTTGACACCATAGCAAGTATTTTTCCCGTGGACGGTTCTGTCACGATAACTGCTCCGTCATACGCTCCGAGAGCGTTGTATGCCGCTTTTTGCAAGTCAGTATCAAGAGTGGTAATTACGGTATTTCCCATATATTTTTCATCGGAAAGAGCATCTTGCAGCTTGTCATTGAGTGAGATATTGGACGATACAAGATAAATATTCGCGCTTTGCTCTACGCCCATTCTGCCATTGTCCGCATAGCCTACCGCATGAGCAAAAATATTTTCATACGGATAAAATCTCTCGTCCGAGCCGACAAGCGTTGTCGCAAGCACATCACCATCGGCAGACATGATATCACCGCGAATTGTCTGTGCAGCGAGAATATCCTGACGTTTTGCATTGTATGAATTGTTTATCACCTGTGGGCTGTCATAGTGGACAAAATGTGCCAGATATATGCTTATTGCCACAAACAAAAGGCTGAATATGCATGCCACCACATTTATTTGCGGTTCAGGCTCGTAATAAGTCATGTTTGGCTCATAATCATCATCGTATATTTCAAAAGTTTCCGCATAATCCTGCTGCAAAGCTTCATTATCATTGTATTGGTATTGAGCATCATTGTCGTAAGCGCTATTGTCATATTGCTGCTCATATCCGTCATAGTCATAATACTCGTCATAAAATTCAGAAACATAGTCTTTATTTATATAAAAGCCCTGTATCACTGCGAACATAATCAAAGTTGCAAGTACGGAACTTCCGCCATAGCTTATCAGCGGCAGCGTTACGCCGGTAAGCGGGACAAATTTGCTGTTGCCGCCGATAGTCAGGAAAAGCTGTACTATGTATACTATTCCAAGTCCATAAACAGAATACTTGATAAATGGTTCAAAACTTGTCTTTGCTATGTGGACTATTTCAAGGAAAAGATTTACACATATGGCAATGAGGCATATACCAAAAATAACGCCGTATTCCTCGCATATAGCAGAAAAAATAAAGTCTTGCTCTACATACGGTATGGAGCTTGGCATACCGGAGTCAATACCCATGCCAAACCAACCGCCTGTGCCAATTCCAAAAAGCGATTGCGCAATCTGGTATCCCTTGGCGTTTATATCCGTCCATGGGTTAAGCCATGCCTGAACGCGCACCCTGACATGCGCAAACATAAAATATGCCGCAACCGATGCCGCACTTCCTCCAATAATCCCCAGAAACATATAGCGAAACTGCCTTGTAGCGACAAAAAGCAATACAATGTAAACCGAGAAATATATGAGCGCGCTGCCTAAATCTTTTGAAAATACAAGTATAAGTACATGTATGGCCGCCAATGCCGCTGACAATGCAATATGGCCGAAATTTCGGGCTCTTGAAAGCATTCCCGCTATAAAAAGTACATAGATTATCTTTACAAATTCAGAGGGTTGAAAAGACACTCCCATTATTGAAAAAGTAAGTTTTGAGCCGTTGCTTATACTGCCGCTTACAAGCACTGCGCCCAAAATGGCAATGCCTGTTATGACATAAATTAATTCACATTTTTTGATAAACTCAATATATTTTATAAAATACGGTATAATAAGCGCCACGACCATAGAGATTGCAATTATAACAAACTGGCGTATCGAGCGCGTAACGGAAAGGCGAGTTAAAATAACAAAGCTTATAGACAAAAGCATTGCGGTATGATTTAACACGAGCCTGTTTGAACGCGGATATACGACACGCATCAGTACAATAAAAGCGAAAACCACAATTATCTGGAAAAGCGGCAGGAACAGAAAGGTCATATCTTTCCTTGACGAGAGCAAGACAAGACTGCCTATCATATGATTGGCAAAGATAATTATATCCTGAATGACAAGCATGGCTGAATGACGTCTGCTGTCATCACGCCGCAAAACTATAAAGCTTAGTAGAGTATATAAAAAAATATTAAATACCAATATATACTTGGATAATTCAATTACTGCTTTTAACATTTATGTCCTCATTTCCTGCAATAATATTTATTCTACGCCGCGCTTAAAATGTCCGTTGGTAAAATCCTTTATCGTTAGCTTGCTTCCATTAATATAGTAATCCAATATTTTTTGGGTTTCATAAGCATTTTCAATAGTAAAATCAAGGCGCAAAGCCCCGAACCCCATATTTTTAATATTGTTTAACTGCCCATGCAGTGATAAAGGCACTGTGTTGTACAAAATATTATAACAATGATTGCACTGCTGCGCTATCGGGAAAATATTGCCGTATCTATCTGTGAGCCTGTAAATTTCCTGCGTGCCTAAAGATGCGCCGTTCTTTACGCATTTGTCAACAGTATTTCTGATACAGTTGGCAGAGTACATAAGCGGCATATGTCCATATATAAGGAGTTCTCGCCGCGATTGTCCGCCTAGCGCAGACAATTCTCCGCGGTTGAGCTCTAGCGGCGCTGTAGTACAATCCACATAAGCTTTCAGCACATTATCTGCCTCTGTATTCCATACATATAAGGTATGGTCCGAAATTATCTGCTTATCATAGCCTATTTCAATAAGCCATTGCAATTCTTCAAAATTTCTCACAAGAGTGCCGTCAAAGCTGTCTTTTTCAAGGAGTTTTTGATACTGCGACAGATATTTATAGGAACGCTTGCGCAAAATATACGGCAGCGAAAGGTATATTTGCATATCACAAGTCTTTTTTAAAGACGCTGCATATTCATAAAGTCCGGTATCAGCGCATAAAATATCTGCATCCACATAAAGCTTTTTGATATCCGGAAAATCTGACAATGCTTTTAGTTGCTGTGCTGTTGATACTGATACGGCAAACAAATTTGTGCTGTCAGTATTTTGGCATGTACAAGCTTTTTTTTCGCTGAAACTGTCGCAAACATCTGCATTATCTGTCGCCGTTTTGCTTTGTCTTTTGTCAAAATCAAGGACGCTGTCAGTTGTGTTATGCTTTGATGTATTTCCTGATATTATTGCGGTCGCAAGCTTATCGCAGGCAAGGCGGCGTATTTCATTCATAGTTTTTACAGGAATAAAGGCATGTTCATCAGTGTCAACGGTAATATTCTCCATGTTAAAATACGTATCGCCAAGTTTGCTAAAACGCTCTGCTATTTCCTGCTTCAAAAGCGGTCTGTTCTTGGCAGGGCTTGCAGCCTCGCTCTCAACAGAAACGGAAATATTTTTATATGACAATATAAAGCTTACGGGCTTTCCTACAATGACTACGACATGGCCTTTTACATCAAGCAGCGGCTTTTGGTTTAAATATTTACGCCGTATGTTATCTAGGACTTCGTCGGAGCTCCCCTGATATCCTGCCTCACTCATTGTCAGCATTGTCTTTGAATTGTGCTGTTTATAATATCCGCCGCATATATCTTTACGTATGTAAAGTCCCTTTATAAGCTCCTCGTCCTTTTTGTCAACGTGGTATTCCTTGGACTGTTCAGAGATGTATTTATCTATATATCTTCTATATATAGAAGTAACTCCCGCCACATACTCGGGGCCTTTCATTCTGCCCTCTATTTTAAAAGAGTATATACCTGCCTCAATCAGTTCAGGTATTAACGGCAACGTGTACATGTCCTTTAGGCTGAGCGGATATGATGTCTTGCCGCCCTCATCCGTATACGGAAGTCTGCACGGACCGGCGCAACGTCCCCTGTTTCCGCTCCTGCCGCCGATTATAGAGCTTAAAAGGCATTGCCCCGAATATGAATAACACATAGAACCGTGTATGAAACATTCTATTTCAAGTCCTGTTTTTTCCCTTATCGCTCTTATCTCGTCAAGCGAAAGCTCGCGCGCGGGTACGATACGGCATACTCCCATATTTTTTAGAAACATAGCCCCATATGCGCCTGTAATTGTCATCTGCGTGCTTGCGTGCAATTTCAAATCGGGGAAATGTCTGTGCAACAGGCTTAATACACCTATATCCTGAACAATAACGCCGTCAAGCCCCGCCTGATACAAAGGTTCTATATAAGGAATAAGTTCGTCAAGTTCTTTTGATTTTACCAGCGTATTGACTGTGAGATATATCTTTTTATTGAAAAGATGAGCGACATTTAATGCCTCTATCAGTTCGGTATCCGTGAAATTATTTGCGTATGCCCTCGCCCCAAATTTCGGGCCGCCAAGATATACGGCATCCGCTCCCGAATTTATAGCCGCCATCAGACATGAAAAATCGCCGGCGGGCGCAAGCAGTTCAACTCTGCCGTCAATCATAACTTACCCCCATTCAGTATCTAAGAGGTTCATGCAAAAACAGACTGTCAAGCGATTGACAGTCTGCGTATATCACTTTTTGTTTTCTTTGAGCTCTGTTTCAAGCCGTATAATCTGTTTGGAATTTTCATTTAATTCGTCTTGAAGTTCCTTGACAGATTTACTCGTCTGGTCAAGTTTCATCTGAGATGCAATAAGCTGATGCTTTAAATCATAAATCTCATTTTCTTTAGCCTTTATATCTTGCTCTAAGAGCTCTATCTGGTTTTTAGCTTTAAAATAGTCATCGGCCATATTTAACTGTATAAGCAGGCTTTGCTTTTCCGCTGACTGACGCTTATAATCATCTATTTTGCTGTATTCATTAATCTTGTTATTTATGTACGCGGCCACTTTTTGAAGATATTCAACGCTCTCATTACCGCTGACAGTCAAAACCTTGCCGTCGATTACAACCTCTGTATCTGTTTTTGCTGACATAATTTTCCCCATTTCTTTAATACAATTTTGCTAAAGTAATATAAAACTGCAAGTTTATTATTCATTCTTTTCAATTATACCAAATCAATCTGGAATTTCAAGCCCTAAATGGCGATAAGCAAGTTCGGTCACAATTCTTCCTCTTGGGGTGCGTATAATCAGCCCGTTTTTTATAAGATATGGTTCATATACGTCCTCAACTGTACCACTGTCTTCACCGATTGCCGCAGAAAGCGTATCTAAGCCTACAGGACCGCCATTAAATTTTTCTATCATAGTTATAAGTAGCATACGGTCTGTCTGGTCCAGGCCAAGCTTGTCTACATCAAGCATATCCAGCGCAGTATTGGCAGCTTCCAAAGTAATACGTCCGTCGTACCTTACCTGAGCAAAGTCCCTTACGCGTTTGAGCATACGATTGGCAAGCCTCGGTGTGCCGCGGCTCCTGCGCGCAAGCTCTTTAGCCCCGCTTTCGTCAATCTCAACATTTAATATTCTTGCCGAATGCTGTATAATCATGACTAATTCATCGACAGAGTAAAATTCCAAATGCTGTATCACTCCGAAACGGTCTCTTAACGGCGCTGTGAGAAGTCCTGCCCTCGTTGTGGCGCCTATCAGTGTAAAGCGCGGAAGGTCAAGCCGCACTGAACGGGCCGTTGCTCCTTTACCAATCATGATGTCAATGGCAAAATCCTCCATCGCGGGATACAATACCTCCTCGACCTGTCTGTTGAGACGGTGTATTTCATCAATGAATAAAATATCTCCCTCAGATAAACCATTTAAAATAGCAGCCATCTCTCCGGGCTTTTCTATGGCGGGACCGCTTGTTACTTTGATATTTACGCCCATTTCGTTTGCGATAATCCCTGCAAGCGTAGTCTTACCAAGTCCCGGCGGACCATAAAAAAGAACGTGGTCTAACGAATCATTTCGCTGTTTTGCCGCCTCTATGTAAATACCAAGTATATCCTTTATTTTTTGCTGTCCTATATATTCTTTCAGTTTTTGTGGACGAAGACTGCCTTCAAGCTTGACATCTTCCTCCAGCAGCTTTGTTTCAATAACTCTGCCAGCCATACACAACTCACTTTCCTATAAAGCCTTTAATGCGAGCTTTAAAATACTTCCCGAATCCATATCATCAGTAATTGGCGACGCGTTTATAGCCTTTAGTGCTTCGACCGGCGTATAGCCTAACGCCACCATAGCTTCAATTGCCTCATTTTTGGCATCTGTATCAATAGGATTACTGCTGACTATGGCTGTATTGTCATCGTCAGGAACAGATATGCGCAGAGCAACCTTGTCACGCAGCTCTAATATAATGCGCTCTGCTGATTTACTGCCGATGCCGGGCGCTTTTGAGATAGCCTTGGCATCGCCTGAAACTATCGCATACCGCAAGTCGTCCGCACTCATGGTTGACAGTATGCTGAGCGCTCCCTTGGGACCTACGCCGTTTACCAGTATAAGCTTTTTATAAATCTCCAAATCGTCCTTTGATAAAAAACCAAAAAGATTGAAAGCGTCCTCTCTTACGCTTGTATATGTATAAATCTTGACCGTAGTGCCTATAGACGGCAGACGCTGTATCACGCTTAGCGGCACTCTGATGTTGTAGCCGATATTGCCGCACTCAAGCACGATATTGTCCTCGGAAATGTCTACGAGTTCACCTTTGATATAAGCGTACATTAAAATCCCTGCTTTCTGCAATTTTACCTGTAATATTTTCTAAACTGTCCGAATTTTGGATGTTTTTTAATGTCTGGTATAAAATATATAAATTGTGTGTCGAAACATCTTGTTTTCTTTATATCGTATTATATCACACATTGGCAAAAAAGAAAAGAGAAAAATAAAACATATGTTCACATTGCTTTATTTTTCTCTTTCTAATTATCTAACTCATTGAACCGCACACATCATATTTCGCAAATAAATGATATGATGTGCGTAGAAAGCTGCTCAGACAATGATTAGTTGTTTATAAACTTATCTTCCTCATTGTTCCAGCTGTAGAGCTTGCGGATTTCCTCGCCGACTTTCTCAGAGGGATGCTCTGCTGCAAGCTTTCTCATAGCCTTGAAGTGTACCTGACGTCCTGCAGGAGACATGTCAAGCAGGAACTCCTTGGCAAATGAGCCGTCCTGAATATCAGAAAGAATCTTCTTCATTGCCTTCTTTGTATCTTCTGTGATAATCTTAGGACCTGTAACATAATCGCCGTATTCTGCCGTATTTGAGATAGAATATCTCATGCCTGCAAAGCCTGACTGGTAAATCAAGTCTACGATAAGCTTCATCTCATGAATGCACTCAAAATATGCGTTTCTAGGATCGTAGCCTGCCTCAACAAGCGTCTCAAAGCCTGCCTGCATAAGTGCGCATACGCCGCCGCAAAGAACAGCCTGCTCGCCAAAGAGGTCTGTCTCTGTCTCTGTCCTGAATGTGGTCTCAAGCACGCCAGCCCTTGCACCACCGATAGCAAGCGCATATGCAAGCGCCAGCTCAAGTGCCTTGCCTGTAGCGTTCTGCTCAACAGCTACAAGACACGGTACGCCCTTGCCTGCCTGATACTCTGAACGAACTGTGTGTCCGGGACCCTTTGGCGCAATCATAGTAACATCAACGTCTGCGGGGGGCTTAATGCAGCCGAAGTGAATGTTAAAGCCATGAGCAAACATAAGCATATTGCCCGCTTCAAGGTTCGGCTCGATATCCTTCTTGTACATATCAGCCTGAAGCTCGTCATTGATAAGGATCATAATAATATCGGCTTTCTTAGCTGCCTCTGCCGCTGTGTAAACCTCAAAGCCCTGCTTAACAGCCTTGTCCCAAGACTTGCTGCCCTCGTACAAGCCAATGATGACATTGCAGCCTGATTCCTTTGCGTTTAACGCATGAGCGTGTCCCTGGCTACCGTAGCCGATAATTGCGATTGTCTTGCCCTCTAATAAAGAAAGGTTGCAATCCTCCTGATAGTAAATTTTTGCTTCTGACATTTCTATATTCCTCCTTTTAATTATAAAAAAAATTATCATAGATTTGATTAAGGAGGAATTTTCCTCCCTTTAATATAAAATAATATAAAAAGCACAAATTTTTTTCAATAACATAGAATTTGGGTGAAATATACAAAATAAGCGACGTCTTGCGGAGCACCTAGTCGCGTTTTTGTATATTTCGCACAAATTCGGACTGTTTAGAACACATTTACCAATTAATCAAGAAAAATAACATCTTCTGTACCGCGTCCCAATCCTACTATGCCAGTCCTTGCAACCTCAAGAATTTCATAATCCTGCAAAAGTCCGATAAATGCCTCAATCTTTGTCTGATTGCCTGTAATTTCTACAATAAGACTGTCTACATTTACATCAATAATCTTAGCCCTAAATATATCTGCCACTGCTATAACGCCCTGACGCTTTTCAGGCGTAGAGCGAACCTTTACTAGACATAGCTCTCTGTATACACTCTTTTCGGGCTTTAGCTCGCGGACGTCCCTCACATCGACAAGCTTTGCAACCTGCTTTTCTATCTGGTCAAGTATATCCTCCTCGCCAGATGTGACTATCGTGATGCGTGTGTATTTCGGATCCGCCGTCACGCCTGCTGTGATGCTTTCAATATTGTATCCACGCCTTGAGAAAAGCCCTGTAATACGGCTCAAAACGCCTGCATTATTATCAACCAAAAGCTGAAAAACCCTATTCTGCATATTTTCACCTATCCTTATATGGTTCTCTGTAGCTGTATGCCAAAATCTGCATTTTATATTTTTACCGCATATTATTTTAGCAACTCTTATGTTAATTGTCAACACATTTTGGCAAAGCAAGAGTGCCTGTCCTTGCGACTTCCACTATACTGATTGATTTCAGCATATCAAGCATTACCTTTATGCGCTCGGGCATGTCGCAAATCTGGATTATCATCATAGTGTTTGACATGTCCACTATGTCAGCCTTCATAATCTCGCATATTTCCATAATGTCGCGGCGCGTGCCTCGGTTGTACTTTACCTTTATTAGCATCAGCTCGCGGCTTATGCTGTCTTTTTCCTCAAATGTTTTTACTTTAATTACGTCGATTTTTTTGTTGAGCTGCTTTTCTATCTGCTCGATTGTGCGCTGATTGCCTGAGCTTACGATAGTCATGCAGGAAACCGCCGGATCTTCCGTCTCGCCGACCGCAAGACTGTCGATATTAAAGCAGCGTCTTGAAAAAAGCCCCGATACCTTGCAGAGCACGCCTGCCCTGTTCTCTACCAATACTGAATATATTCTTTTCATAACAAGCGCAAACCTCCTCTTATACTAAGTCCATAGGATCGACAATGCACTCCATAAGCATTGTGTTGTCTTCCTTGAGGAACTCCTTGATTTTTTCCTGAGCATGCGACATATTTTCAACCCTTATGTAAGGAATGTCGTAGGCGGCGGCAAGCTTTTCAAGGTTTGGAGTGCCGTCTTTTATGTCTACTACGGAATAGTTGTCCTTGTAATTAAAATGCTGGAACTGGCGCACCATTCCGAGGTAATTGTTCTTTATTACGATTATCTTTACTGGAATGTGGTGCTGCATTATGGTGGCAAGCTCCATCATTGACATCTGGAATGAGCCGTCGCCGCATACCGCCACTACCTGCTTGCTCATATCGCCGCGCTTTACGCCCATTGCGGCAGGGATAGAGTACCCCATTGTGCCCATGCCGCCTGATGTCAGGAAACGCCCGTTTTTGACAATGTGATAATTGCATGACCAGATTTGGTTCTGCCCTACATCAGCTACATATACGGCGTCGTCCTTCATTTCCTCTGATAGCATTGTGATGAATGCCGCGGGATCTACATAGTTTGGATTGGGCTTTCTGACCTTTACCATTTCCTCGCGGTAGGTTTCGAGCGTCTTTATCCACTCCTCATGCTCACATTCAAACTCCTGATTTGAGAAGTCGTTGAAAATGTGCTTAGCATCGCCTACGAGCGGGATTGTCGGTCCCACGTTTTTGCCTATCTCGGCGGGATCTACGTCTATGTGTACAAGTATTTTGTTGGTGATGATTAGGTCGGGCTGGCTTATCGCGCGGTCCGCCACTCTTGCGCCTACCATTATGATAAGGTCAGCCTCGTTCATGGCGCGGTTTGCGTATGCCTTGCCGTTGTTGCCTACCATGCCGAAATACATCGGATCGTCCGTGCGCATGACGCCTATGCCCATCATAGTGTTGACTACGGGTATTCTGTATTTGTGGGCAAATTCCCTAAGCTCTGGTACGGCATTGCTCAAATGTACGCCGCCGCCAGCGCATATGATGGGGCGTTTTGCCTTTTCAAGCTCTTTGATTACCTTTTTAATCTGTACGGCATGTCCCTTGATTGTGGGCTTGTATGTGCGAATATTCACTTCCTCGGGATATTTAAAGCTTTTTATTGTCGCCTCTTGAATATCCTGCGGCACGTCTATAAGTACGGGACCTTTTCTGCCCGAGTTGGCAATATAAAACGCTTCCTTAAATATGCGCGGAATGTCCTCGACATCTTTTACCAGATAGCTGTATTTTACAAACGACTCTACCGCGCCTGTGATGTCCGCCTCCTGAAATACGTCGCTGCCAAGGAGCTCGCTCTTTACCTGTCCCGATATGCAGACCATCGGAATACTGTCGGCAAAGGCTGTGGCTATGCCTGTGATAAGGTTTGTAGCGCCTGGACCGCTTGTGACGGCGCATACTCCGACATTGCCTGTGACTCGCGCCTCTCCGCTTGCCGCGTGGGCGGCATTCTGCTCTGTCCTAACCAAAATCGTCTTGATGCCTGATGATATTATGCTGTTGTAAAATGGGCAGATTGCCACGCCGGGATAGCCGTAGACTGTAGTAACCCCCTCATTTTCAAGACATTTAACCATTGCGTCAGCGCCAACCATAATGTTCACTCTCATCCTTTCAAAATATTGTATAATTAATTTTAATAAGTAAATTGCAAAACGTTTTTCAAGCTATGTGAATAGAGTTTCGCAAATGTCTAAATCGCATAACTAAATTACTTTTAATCACAAAACATATTTAATTATACAAAATATTCTGCTTTTAGTAAACCTTTATTTTAATATATTTTTTGGCATGGAATATTTTTGGATTGAGCCGATTGCTTGTTAATTGCTTTTTTTGAATTGATTTTGCGCTCATATTATGATAAAGTTATAGTTGTTAATTTTACTTAGATTGAAATATATTGAAAATAGTGTGAAAACAAAGTTTTAATGTGTACGAAGTGAGAACAGCTTAAAATGGCTTGAATGAAATACTATATGTAAGTTTGTCATTATTTGAGCAGATGTGTACAGAATGGGGATTAAGATGAATAAAAATAAATTAAAAATACTTTTGCTTGCTATAAGCGCTGCGGCGGGGATTTCAGGCTGCGGGAAAAATAGTGAGGAAGAAAAGGCACTGGCGGATTTTTCGCAGTCGATGTCTGATTTTTCGGTTGCGATACGTGAGGCGGACGAGAAGATAAATAGTCTTGATGTATCGAGTGATACTTCTGTGGACGAGCTTTTGCAGATACTTGATGATTTGGATGCGGAATTTACGAAACTTGCGGAAATCGAGGTGCCTCCGCAGTATGCGGGGATTGAGCCGCTTGCTGACCAGGCCGGCGAGAATATGTCTGAGGCTGTGTCTTACTATCATTCGGCATTTGAGGCGGAAAGCTTCAATCAAAATGACGCCGACGTCGCTTATCAGTATTATGAGCGAGCCATGCAACGCGTGGAATATATCGGGTACATACTTTCGGGGGATGAAATTCCGGAGGACGAGAATGTCACTGTTTATGAGGAAGACAATGACAGTATGATTTTAGATAAGTGGCTGAATGATGATGATGATGATGAAAATGAAAACGAAAATATTGAAGATGCCGATGTTGGCGAAAGCAGTGTTGAGTAGCAAAAAAACAGTTTCCCATGATTGATATGCGGAAACTGTTTTTTTGATGCTAAATCTGTTGAGATGACAATTCTGCTGAATAATGATGTTTTGCATTATTTCAATTTATCTTTATGCCTGAAAATATATTATACTATTTTCATGAAGTATACCTTCTTAGTTTGTGGGGTTATCCATTATGCCAATAAACAGCGGCACTTGGGTGTCCATGTCCATTATCATATAAACAAATGGACGGTTAAAATATAGCTCTATTGGCTGTTGCGGATCTTCGGCTGCGCCGCACTCCATTATTGCTTCTGTTGCCGCGGCTGCTTCTGTGCCTTGTTCATCTACTATTATCTTTGCTTTTTGACGCACTAATGATATGAAGATGTTTTGTCCGTCTTTGTCTGCGCCTATGTTGCTGAAATCGGCAAGCCCTGCGTCAAATGCGTTTTTTATGCCCATATTTTCGAGGCTGTCGTTGAGAATTTTGTCAAAGGTTATTTCAAATTTGGGTAGTTTTAGATTGACTGTTTCGGTCGAGGCGTTGGATATCAAATCGTTGATGACTTCTGTGGTCAATTTGTTGTATACGTCCTCTCTTATGCCGTTGCTTATCATATCCGCCGTGCTATACATGTCGTCAGCGGGGATATCATAAAGGTTATAGTCACCGGCATCCGCTAATGCATAGTTACGCTGTTTGAGCGCTACGAAAGCAAGGCTGCATTGTGCTGTACTTTCGTCTGACGATGGGCTTTTGTATGGAAGTATTACGCCCTCTGCAAAGTCGTTGGCTATGTATTGGCAAGGTTCGTAGTATTTGTTCATCATCTCCGCTTCTACTTTTCCTTTATCTTCTTCAAGCGTAAATTCTTCTGTTCTTGTGTCGTTTGCGTCAAATGGTTCCTGCCAGTCGGCTTTGAAGTATACTGTGTTGATTAGAGCAAGTCTTGCCTCGTCGCTTAGTGGTTCCGTGAGCAGCTTATCTATAAGTCCGTTGGTGTTTGTGTTTGTCCAGTCGTTTATTGCGTCCATTGTGGCTGTGTCTGAGAGTTGTGCCTGAAATATGTCGGCGTCCATCAGCGACTTGACTGTGCCGAGCCACTGCGTGTTTACATCGAGGTTGTGGTCAAGCCATGCGGAATTATTTATGGAAAGCTTTATTTCTTTGCTTTCTGCGTGCAAATTGTTCATTATGCTGTCTGAATATACGAGCATATTGTCCTCGCCTCCGCCGAGTGCGTCAATAAATTCCTTTTCGGTATCGCCTGATGCGCCTTCTGCTGCCATGGATAGGGCGAGGTATGCTGATATTGGGGAAAGTACGGGGTTTTCAGAGTCGATATTTTCATTAAAGAGCCTGTAGCTAAAATCCTGAACGGGGGTGTAATTGTCTATTTCGTAATCTATACAGACTTCTATGCCTAAGTCATCAGTAAGATTTTTAACAGAGGTGTTGTCAGTTGCTTTGGTTGTGTTGTTTTCGTGACTTTTATTTGTTGTTTTAATTATGTTGTTTTCAAGGCTTATGTCTGTCTGTGCGGGCTGACTGGCAGGAGGCTGGTCTGCCTGCTGTAAGGTACAGGCGCATATGCCTGTGATGCTGACTGCTGAGCTTAATAAAAGGGCTGTGATGCTTTTTCTTTTCATGATTGGATTTGTTCCTTTCTTTTTTTAATTATAGTTTTGTTGGTAATTATGAAGTATGTTTAAGACTGTCCGAATTTAGGCAAAATATATAAAAACGCGGCTAGGTGCTGCGCAAGACGCCGCTTATTTTATATATTTTGACTAAATTCTATATTGTTGAATAAACTTTTGCTGTTTTTTATATACTGTTTTAGGCAAAATTTATGTTGTGGTGGTTATTTGATTGTAAACTCTGCGTGATAGGTATATTGGTCATAATCGCCTGTGGCTCGGAAATCAACAATGGTTTTTGCAACCCGGTAGCTGCCTGGAGCAAGTTCTCCGTAAAACCAGGAATAGTCTATTTCCAGTTCTAGTGGTTTATCTTTTGGAACGATATAGGCTATTGCGTTGAAAGCGGCGTTGTCTATGATGAGGCCAAGGTCTTCCCAGCTTTGGTTGGTTTCATTGAAGTATTCTAAGCGATAGTCGTCGCCTGTTTCGATTTCTTTGTCTGTGTTGTTGGTGATTGTGACTGTGATTGTGCCGTTTTCAAGGTATGCGGCTTCCATTGTCACGCCTTCTATTACTGTCGGCATCATTTCGCTGTGGGACTGTTTGGTATTTCCAGAGGGATTGATTTCGCTGTGGGAGCGCGGGTGCGATTTTTCAAATATTATCCATTTGTTTTCGTCTTCACTGCCTCCCTCTGGCATATAGACTTCTATTGTGTTTTCAGTTCCGTATTGGTATCCATAGCCTGTGCCGAAGTTTGACTGGTTATCCTGTGTCGGAAATTCTGAACCGTCGACAGATGAGGTAATCTGTCCATCCATCGTTCCGCACCGTATGTCTGTCTCGCTCTCATTGCCTGTGCTGTAGTACAGCTCGTCTTTTACCATTATGGCGGGGATTTTGTCTGATATTTCGGCTTGGATTGGCGTTTGCGTTTCTGTGGGAAATGTTATGCTGACTTTTTCTGGCGTGTTTTTGCCGCAGGCGGCTGACACGGTCAAAGTAAATGGTATCAAAGCCAATGCTGTTATGTGTGATTTTAAACGTTTTAAATGAATTTTATTTGTTTTCATAGTCTCTGTACCCCCTTTTTTACTATATCAATCTTCATCTTCAAAGCTAAATGCATAACCGTATTCGGGCTGAGGCTTGAAATTATCAAGCTGCTCTTTGGTAAAAATGCCTGTGATGTAATAATATTCGTCTGTGTCAGTGAGACTTACGTCATAGCCGTTTTCAAGCAGGCGTTCGTATTCGGCTTTTAGTTTTTGGTGACCGTCTTCGCTTTGGTTTAGCGTACTGTACTGTGTTTCACCGTTGTCATTTATGATGTCGCCAAAGATTGTTATTTTGGCTTTGTAGGCGTATTCTGTCGCGTTGTTTTGGGCTGGTGAATTGGTCTCGTAGCTTTTTATGGCGGCGTCAAGGTAATGATGCAGGAAGTATTCGCCTTTTTCGGGTGCTGCATAACAGTATGCGGCGTAGGGCTGTTCTGTGACTGATTTTCTGCTGTCTATTATGGTGTATGTGTCGCTTCGGCTTTTTTCTATTTCTGTATCCGCTGGAATTGTTTCGGATAAATCTGATATTTCTTCCGATGCGGCATTGTCTGCTTCTGATTTGTTTGACGTAGGCTGGTCTGTTGATGAGTTTTTTTCCGGCTGCGCTCCTAAGTCTGTGGCAGAGCTGTCCGCCGCCATGCCTACGGATTGTGAATTTCCTGCAGTCTGTAAATCTCCTGTGTCTTCTGTGATTTCTGTAGCTTCAGCGACTTCCGCGGCGGACGTATCTGCTGTCTGTACTCCACTTTCACCCGACATTTCAGCATTTTTTGAGGGTGCGAAAACGGAGTATGCAAATGCGGACATTCCTAATATTACAGCAAAAGCTGCCGCTGTGTACATATATTTTTTGTATGATTGCCGCAAACGTGAGGTGTTGTTGACTGTGTTGGACAATGCCTCCTCGATGAGCTCGTCATCGATATATTCCATAGCTTCTAGCAGGTCTTTTCCTCTCATAGCTCTACTCCCTCCTTTTCAAAGTGTTCACGTAGCTTGCCTCGCATACGGAAAAGCATTGATTTTACTTTGCTTTCGCTAATGCCGCAGGCTTCGGAAATGGTCTGGATTGAGTCGAGATACCAGTATCGGCGCACGAATACGCGTCGCATTTCGGGGCTTTGGCTATGTAAAAATTCACTTACTATGCGCCCGATTTCCTTGCTTTCCATTTTCTGTTCGAGGTCATTTGGCGCGGGTATGCAGTTTTCAAGCTCGTCGCTTAATTCTACTACTGTCGCGCCGCGTTTTTGGGCGTGGTAATAATCGTATCTGCTAAAAGAGAAATTGCGCGTGAGTTTGGCAAGGTATGCGAAGAAAAAGCTTGGTCTCTGCGGGGGCAGGGTGTTCCAAGCGGCGTGGTATGTGTCGTTTACGCATTCTTCGGCGTCTTCTCTGCTGTGCAGTATGTTCATCGACAGGCTGTGGAGCTTGCCGCCGTATTTTGTGGCTGTTTCGCTTATCGCGTTTTGCGAACGCTGCCAGTACAGCTCGATTATGGCGTTATCTTCCATAGTGTTACCTCGTTTTGATGATTTTTGAGCACTTATAAGTGGTATGGCTGAATTTTATGTTACTTGGTATATTTTTGTAAATGCTTATGTTTTTGATTTTTGGCTTGTTATTTGCTGTTACTATTATAGACGGAAAATTTCTGTCGCGGTTGCATTTTTTATGAAAAAATTTTTTGACTTAAAAAACGCCATACTGTATTTGGGTGGTATGGCGTTCTTTGTTTGGTTGTTTGCTGTGTTTATTGTAGCATCTAAATGTGAAAAAATCTACTGGTAATTAGCTTTATTAAGTCAATTATGACTGCTGTCGCGATGCCCTCCGCAAAAAGTGAAGAAAGGCTTGCTGATACATTGCGGGCGTAATTTTCGGGTGTTGTCATATGGTAAAGCATTGTAATATATGCAAGGGATATACTTATGCCTGTGAGCGTAAATGCGTAAATTTCGCGTTTTATCTGATAGTCCCTGTATTTTTGGATTACTGATATTATAAGTATGGCGGTTTGGGCTATGGCGAGTGCTGCAAGGCATTTTGTCATAAATGGCCCAAGCTTATTAACCGGCATATTAAACGGAGTGTGACCGCTGTTTATCCAGTTAAGGCTTTGTGGCAGCAGCGATATTGTGGCGGCTGTCACAAACAGGCTCAATATTATAAATACTGCTGACTGCTTTGTCTTTTTCTGCGTAAAGCTGTCCTTTGGCAGAAACGCGTATGCAGCGACTATGAAAACAGGCAGGATTATGTTGTACATTCTTATGGGTATTCTGCCAATCCTTGTGATGACTGCGACTGTTCCGACAGTGCATATAAATAAAAATATCCCAATTGCAAATATGTTTAGTTGGTAATGGCGTTTTACCTTTTTCATGTATTGAAGTTGTTTGGGTTCGTTTTCTTCGGCTGTGAGTTCTTTTTTCATTGTTTCCAGGTATGCTTTGCAGGTTTGGCAGGTCGAGATATGCTCGTCTACCGCGTGTCTGCTTTCGTCTGAGCAGATTTGGTCTATATACGATGGCAGCAGGTCTTTTATTATGTTACAGCTTATATTCATATTTTCCTCCATTTCTGCGCTGTCATTTGACGTGGGGTAAGGGGTGTGTGGGCTTGAGGCAGGCAGCGCGCACACTGCCACAAGCTTTTGCATTTTTTTAATTGTTTTTGCGGTACGCAAGGCATATTTTCTATTGTATAAAGGTTGACAGTAACCGTTCCTTGCCGCGGTAAAAGTTCACGCGCGCCCAGTTTTCACTTTTTCCCATTATTTCGCCTATTTCTCTGAATGAAAGATTTCCTGTCACACGAAGATATATGACCTCGCGCATCTGTGGCGGGAGCTTTTGCATTTCTTTTAGGACGTCGAAAAGTTCACATTTTGCGATTGCCGCATTTTCAGCACTTGAGGCGTTTGAAAGCCTGTCCGTAAAGGCAGTTTCCTCTGTGGGGATTTCGCGTCCTGATTTTTCAAGGTATCTGTAATACAGGTGCTTTGCGATTTGGCATAGCCACACGGAAATTTTGCAGCTGCCGTCAAAGCGCTCAAGCGATTTGTACGCCTGTAGGAAAGTTTCTTGTGTCAGGTCCTCGGCTAATGCCGCATCGTGACAGCGTGAATAGAGGAAATGGTATACAATTTTTGAATTTTCGCTGTATAGTTCTTCTTCCATATTATTCCTCATCTCCTGCCAAAATAAGGCGTAAATAGACGGTTTCTGTCTTCTGCTATATATATCCGATTTACGCAAAATTTGTTACAGAGATTTTTGTTAAAAATAATGATTGCTCTATTTTTCTAAGCCGTATCCGCTTATTTTCCACTCGCCGTTTTCATTTATGAAAGTTGCACAAAGATATGTCCATGTATCCTCGTTTGACGTGATAAACGGCTTGGAGAGCGTATATTTCTCGGAAACGTGCAAAGTGCTGATGCCATCTAAGCCTTTTATATCCTGCATATCCGTTATTTTGGTCTGCTGCGGATTTTCGTATACTTCTATGTCCTGACTGAATGCGGACGCCAAATAATCCTTTACCAATTCGCCGTTGCCGCTGAAATATGCGTTAGAGAAGTCCTCCATTTTCTGTTTCAAATTTTGCACTTCCGCCATTTCTGTTTCCCAGACTTGGACAGTTTCCCATATTCCTATGTTTCCAATCCGATTTATCTGCTCCGCCTTATATGGTTTGAGCATGAAATTCAGGTGGCGTCTTTCGCCGTCCACTAAGACTTGACAACTTCCCTGCACTTCGGTCGTGGAAAGTGTTGTTATGCCTATGCTTTCTACCTGTACGGTCTTTGCGGGTGATTTTTCATATTGAAAATGAGTGCCTGCTGAATTGTCAAAGCCTTGCATATAATAATCCTGAGCCTCATATAGCAATTTATCATTCAGTTCGTTGTGAAAAACTTCTGCATTGCCCAGCGCAAAGTTTCCGCCGTCGCTATATTTGACCTCCGCGCGTATGCTACTGCCGTTGTAATCCGCAATCACGCTTTCATCTGTAATAAATTCTATCTCCGCGCTGACGCTTAATTTTCCGTCGCCTGCCGAATTAACGTCCGTCCAAAACCTAATCTGGTCTCCAATAAGTATATCGTCATACAGCTTTCCGCTTTCGTCAGCAAGCAGCGCAAATCCTGCCTCCTCGCCGTCCACATACGGCTGTGTACCCGCCTCGGTTTCAGCAAATGAGAGATGTCTTCGCAATTCTTCCAGATAATCGTCGTCCAAATATTGATATACATAAAGCTCTCCGTCGGCGTTTTGGTCTGCCACAAAGAATGTGTCAATAGAAACTCCCGTCCCATGCATCAGATTTAAAATAATCGAAAGCTCCGTTTCTTTGTCGCCATCATAGTCAGCCTCGCATATTTCGGGAAGATATCCCCAGTTGCTCATATACTCACATGAAATCAGCGCATAGCTGCCATTCTTTTCAAGCAGCATGGTCTGAAAATCGCCTTTTCCGTACAGTCGAAAATCATCAGTCTGCGCCAGCAGATATGTATAATTTTCTGTCCCCGCCTCCGGCTCATAGCCTAGACTGCTAAAGCCGCCACGGAGGTCTCGCACATCGCTCATATTCCACCCTGTTTCTGTCGGTTCGCAAGGCATGCCTATAACTGCCATATCGTAGAACTCGAGCGGCTTTTCATCGGCAGCGTTTTCTTTTTTAGAAACATCTGTTGAGGCGGCAACGGCGATATCTGACACATCCTCATGCTCGCTTCTGTCCACGGGGCGAAGCATAAGTCCCAGTGATATTATGATTACTACCGCGACTGCTATGAATGTAAATACAACGCTTTTCTTTTTTTCTTTTAATACGTTTTTGATACGGCTTTCCAGCGCGGGCTTGCCGAAATTAAGCGCTGTAAACGTAAATCCGCTTTGTGCCGCCGCAAACTTCAACAGGCTTTCCGCATACTGCCTGCGTATTTTTCCGCCGCTGTCCGACATCACCCTTTCATCGCACGATACCTCCATGTCCTGACAAAACAGCAGATATGCTATCCATGCAAAGGGATTGAACCAGTGTACCGCCGTAATACATAGCGCGGCAGGTTTTAACAGATAATCCTTTCTTTTCTTGTGATAAAGTTCATGTGCAAGGACGTATGCGCGCTCCTCCTGCGACAATCCGTGTGGCAGATATATTATCGGGCGGAATAACCCGAGTAAAAATGCGCCGCCGTCAATGTCTATTTCGCAGATACGCTGTATAGAGTCAAAGTAAATATTTTCAGCGCGCATAATCTGCTTTTTCAGGCGCAGATATTCTGCCAAATTCACGCCTATGATTGCAAACACTCCCAACAGCCATATGATTTCTGCCGCTTTAAAAATGATGCCTGTTCCTCCGTTGCCGTTTGTACTTTTGGCATTGCTTTTTGCCTGATATTGTGCCAACACATCAGAGTTTTCTGATACGTCTGAACTGTCATTTCGGTTTACAGCCTGACTTTTATTTGCCTGACTGTATATCATGTCGTCGTTTAATTGGCTATCCGATAACAATTTTTCTTCCCTCATCACGGAAAACTCCGCTACACGTTTTGGGATAAGGCTGAAATGGCTATGTATTGAGAACGGAATACACAAATTTAAAAATACTATTATCCATAAACAATAAGAATATTTTCTCTCGCATTTCCAAAGAAGTCTTCTGATGAACATTACAACAAGTGTGCTATAGCAGCCTACTATGCTCATTTCCAACACTTTTGTAAAAATACTATCCATAATTTTCCCCACCTGTCACATTGAAATACATAGCGCTTATAAATCTTTGCCATATTCGCTGATTAGTTGTTCAAGTTCTTCAAGCTCCTTGCGGTTGAGCTTTTTATGCTGCAGGAATGACGCGACAAACTTCGGAAGCGAACCGTTATAGTTTTCTTCAAGATAGTTTTCGCCCTTTCTTCCGGCGTATTCCTCCCTGCTCATCAAAGAAGTCACTATTGTGTCTTCGTTTTTGAAAATTCCGTTTTCGCAGATTTTGCGAAGTACTGTATATGTAGTGGACTTCTTCCAGCCAAGACGCTGTGACGCGAGTTTTACGAGCTGCCCACTCTGCACTGGTTCAGTCTCCCAGATAATCTGTGCAAGCTCGTTTTCGGCTTGTGTCATTATATAGGTAATCATGTGGTATTGCCTCCTGTGATTTGTTTTAGTTTATGGTTTATGCTTTATAAACCAATATTAGTTTAAAACTTTTAAACCAATTTGTCAATAATTTTTATAGGATTTTTGCATCATCTTTAATTTTACATCTGTATAATATATGATATAATGATGTTGTATTTGGTTCTTTAAACCAAACGCAAATAGACAACAAGGGGGGAAAATCAGCGTGAAAACTCTTTATGTTTCGGATTTAGATGGTACTCTGCTGCGGCGCGACGTGAGGATTTCGCCGTACAGCTGCGGAGTGATAAATTCTCTCATTGAAAAGGGACTTATGTTTTCGTATGCGACCGCGCGCTCTATATACACCTCTGAAACAGCCGCACAGGGTTTAAATGTGAAGCTTCCCGTAATAACAAACAACGGCGCGTCTATCATTGATACAGTCACAAAGGAAAGATATGTTACCAACTGCTTTACCGATGATGAAGCGGCACAAATATATGATATATTGATGAGTTTCGGCATATTTCCGCGCATTGACTCTATTATTGACGGAAAAGAAAAATTTTTGTATGACAGGAACAATATAAATCCAGCACTTGCTGAATTTATCGCATCAAGGAAAAATGACATGCGTGACACCCCATTAAATGACACAAGTTCCATATTGGATGGCGATGTATTTTATTTTACCTGTATCGGTGAAGAAGAAAAACTTTTATCAGCCTATGATGTGTTGAAAAAAATGGAAGACAAATATACCAGTTTCTTTCAATATGACATTTATTCAGGTGAGCCGTGGCTTGAGATACTGCCGCTTACAGCGACAAAGGCAAATGCCGTCCGCCAGTTAAAGCAGATGTGTGATTGTGACACTATTGTCGTTTTTGGCGACGGCATAAATGACATTCCTATGTTTAAAAGTGCCGACCACTGCTATGCCGTGGCAAACGCCGTAGACGAGCTAAAAGCAATCGCAACCGATGTCATAAAAAGCAACGAGGACGACGGCGTAGCGCTGTGGCTTTTGGAAAATTTTTGACGCAATATTATACAATTACAAAAGTGAAATCGGGCAATACCAGACTGTACGTTTATATGGGATAAGCTCGTCGCACATACACAAAATCAGCCCTGGCGCAATTTCTGTATTGAATTTATCAGAATGGACGGAACACGCTGAAACTCATCAATAAGCAGCGGATAGCCGTATGTTTCAAAGAACAGCGCGGGGTCATTTTCGGCAAGCCGTCTGGCATTGATATCATCAAATGTCACATAACGGCACTCTGGCTCTTTTATATGGTTTAACATAGTGGACTTTCCTACCTGCCTTTGACCGCAAACCATTACCACGGGATAAAACCGAGATAAATTTAAAATCTGCTGCTCTGTTGCAACTTGTCAAGTACATATTCATCATTTTTCATCACTTTTTCTTGAATTTCCCTTGTTTTCCATGCTTCAA
>CANQHZ010000018.1 GCA_947623805.1 uncultured Lachnospiraceae bacterium
AGAAAGATGAGAGAATGTGTCAAGCAGCCGAGTATTTTTGTACAGTATGTGAAGTATGGGATTAAGCTGGTGGTTAATCTGTTTAAATAAGTGGTCGATGTCTGGGCGTAAGAGCAATAGGTAATTGCGAAATGTGTTCTAAACTGTCCGAATTTAGTCAAAATATATAAAAACGCGGCTAGGCGCTCCGCGAGACGCCGCTTATTTTATATATTTTGCCTAAATTCTACATTGTTGAATAGAGTTTCACGAATGTCAGTAAGAGCAATGCAGAAAGGAGCAGCTATGAATGATACAAAAAGAATGCGTCTGCCCGAGTGGTTGACTGCGGGCGTCGCGTTTGTATATTATTTTATAATGGCGTTGTATAAGCTGACTTATGCCCCAATCTGGCAGGATGAGGCGATGGAATTTTACTGTTCATTGCCGGTAAGAGGGCCTATAAGGGGCGTGACTGAGTATGCGACAATGTATGAGCGCATGGTAAATATACAGCAGCAGCCGCCGCTCTATAACTGGGTGATGTGCCTGTGGCTCCAGATAAGCGAGAGTGCATGGTGGTATCGATTTTCAAGCGTGGTGATGGGCTTTGTCGCAGCGCTGGGGCTTTATTTCGTAATAAGGAAACTGTGCGACCGCTATATGGCGGCTTTTTGTGTTGTTATATATTCAAGTATTTATATAATAATGTATTATATGAAAGAAGCCTCCGAATACGCGATGCTTTTGATGTTTGAATTTTGGCTCATTTACGCTTATATGCTGATATGCGATAAGATTACGATAAAAAGGCTTGCAGCATTTATGGCTTTGTGTGTTCTCTCAATGTATACACATTACGGCGCGGCATTTGTAGTCGTGCCAATGGCTGTGAGTGTTTTGATTATGTCGGCCAGGCAGAAAGATTGGGGAAAATTTAAGGCGGCATTTGGAATGGAGGCAGCTTGTGCAATATTTGGCGGTGTTCCCGTTCTGACACTGTTTTTGCTTCCGCAGTTGGCTAAGAATGCTTCGACTTTTTCCGCCGGTCATGGGATATTGATAGAAAACGGCAATATTGTGGGAGATTTTTTCTACAGCATAGCAAATGTATTCAAATGGTGCGTGTTGGATGTTGACAGGGATGCCGAAAAGATTGGTATGCTTATAAGCATATTGGGAGCGGTTATTTTTGCCGTTATAGTATTTGTGGTAATCAATACAAGGAAAAAAGCCATACGCGCATTTTTCTTTTGTAATGTAGCTACGTTTATGATTTATTATGTGGTGACTAAGCTTAATATGTACGCATATGGTTGGTATGGAAACCGTTACAACATGTTTATTTTTCCGATGTGGTTTGTGATGGTCGCTATATCTCTTTATGAGTTTGTGCTTATACTACGTCAAACGGACAAAAAGGCAATAGCCAAGATGGCGTCGGTTGTTAAATATGGTATGATAGTGTCGGGGATTTTGTTCTGTCTGTATGGTGATTACAGGATAAGCAATCATTGGTGGAAGATGGATGTGCGCGCTGCCGTTGACAAATGGTACGAAGATGAGGGCTATAATATTCCAACCATGCTGGATTTTCATCAAAGGTATGCGTTTATATATTATTTCACGCATGACAAGCGTTATAATGAGGCGCAGTGGGAAAATATCAAATGGAATGACGATTTGGAAACGTATTCGATACACTCTTTAGACATATGGCAGGAGTATATGTATGAAACATACCAAAATGAGCTCCCAGAAGAACTGTATCTTGTGACGGGACAGTATAACAAGTTTGTGGAGGCGCTTGAAGATTTGGGGTATGCGGCGGAGGACAGGATAGATACTACCGCAAAGCTATACCGCATGACGCTTAACCCTGATAAACGGCAGACGTCGGCGGCAGATTAGACGGTTCATGTATGATTATGGGCGATAGCGGCAGGGAAATGAGAAGAATATGATTATAATACATGTAATGGGCGGACTTGGCAATCAGCTTTACCAGTATGCGTTGTCTGAGAAGTTCAAGTCGCTTGGAAAAGAAGTAAAGCTTGACTTTTATGCCTATAAGCATGCGCAAGGCGACGAAAAGGAATGGCGCGAGCTTGAACTGGAGCGTCTTGAGGGATTGGACTATGAGGAATGTACTCTGAGAGAGCATATATTGTTTAGGGACAGCGGTATGAGGCTTGTCGACAGGATGCGCAGAAAGCTTTTTGGCAGGCGCGACCGCACGATAACGGAAAACGGCGGTTATATGCCTGAGATATTTGATATGGATGACGTGTACCTGTACGGCTTTTGGGGCTGCGAGAAATATTATGAGGATATCATTCCACTGCTGCAGCAAAAAATCTGTTTTCCTCAAAGCGGCAATCTGCAAAATGCGGCAGCCATAGAGGCAATGGAGAATGAGCAGTCCGTGAGTATCCATATAAGGCGCAAGGATTATCTGACCGTTGCGGGGGGAAAGCGCTACATGGGCATATGTACGGACGAATATTACGGCGCGGCGATAGAATATATAAAGAAAAGGGTTTCAAATCCTGTATTTTATCTGTTTTCAGATGATATGGAATATGCAAAAGAGCATTTTAAGGATGAAGATATGCGGATAGTTGACTGGAACGGCGGCAGTGAGAGCCTGCATGACATGGAGCTTATGAGCCACTGCCGATACAATATATGCGCAAACAGCACTTTCAGCATATGGGGGGCAAGGCTTAACAAAAATCCGCGGAAGATTATGATACGCCCGCTTCACCACGACAATTACGAGAATACCGATGTCTTGCTTATGCGGGAACAATGGAAAAACTGGATTTTGATTGACGCTGACGGAAGCATATATTGACGGATTAAGCAATTAAAGTGGCAGGGGAGTTGGAATTGGAGCTTATATCGATAATTGTGCCTGTATATAATATGGAAAAATACTTAGAACGATGTGTTAATTCCGTTATCGCGCAGACTTATGGCAATATAGAGATAATACTTGTCGATGACGGTTCGACAGATAATTCGCCCGCAATGTGCGATGCCTACGCACGAAAGGACGCTCGCGTAAGGGTAGTGCATAAGTCAAACGGAGGTCTTTCGGACGCAAGGAACGCTGGACTTGCCATAGCGGAGGGGCGCTATATAGGGTATGTGGACAGCGACGATTGGATAGAGCCTGACATGTATGAAAAAATGTACCACGCCTGTGCGGATAATGGAGCCCCACTTGCGGTATGCAGATATGCGTGCGAGGCCGCCTCTGACGAATGCAAAGCCGCTGATAAGGCGAAGATAGCCAAAGAATACGGCGACAATGGTGATGAATGCAGTAATGATGACAGTGATGTGGTTTTGCTTTCAAGGGACGAGCTGCTAAAAATATATATCAGCGGACATGACAGATATATAATATACAATTCCGCATGGAGCAAGCTTTACAGGCGCGATTTGGTGGAGGGAATACTTTTTCCAAAGGGGAGAAATTCTGAGGACATTATGTACACGACGCGCGCGTTCTGCCGTCTGGACCGAGCGGCATATATAGACAAGCCGCTCTACCACTACGTACTTGACCGTAAGGACAGCATTATGAATGTGTCGAAAGGCGAGAGGATGTTTCGAGATGAGATACCGTTCTGGCGCGAGCACATTGCCTGCATACGCGATATGGTATCGGACGAAATGGCCGACTTGGCGGCGTATCATTTTTGGCGCAGGCTTTTGTTCTATTATATAGATATGAAAAAAGCGGGCGGAGAAAACGAGAAGTACGCCCGAAAGCTTATAGATGAGATAAAATCAGACAGGGCGGAGATTGACCGCGTATATAAGAGCGGCATGGTGTCCAAAGGCGACATGGCAAGAATGAGGCTCTTTAGGCTGAGCCCGCAGGCATACGCCACAACAGTCAGATTATATGACAGTGTCATAATTCCGCTCAGGCAGGACATTAAGAAGCATGGCAGCATTGAGAAAGGGTCCTGATGTTGAGATGTCATTAAATGGGAGATTGGTTGATGGATATTAGGGATATTATAAAAAAACTTAGTTATATACTTGACAGAAAGCAAAAATTACACCTGCTATTATTGGGCATATTGATATTTATAGGCGGTTTTCTGGAAACAATGAGCGTATCGGCAGTTCTTCCTGTCGTATCAACCATACTGGATAAGGAAAATGCATTGAAGAATAAATATATCCGGATGGTTATGGACGCTTTTGGCATTCAGGACATTATCGGGATTACCACATTGCTTCTCGGCGCGCTGATTGTGATTTATATTGTTAAAAATTTGTTTTTGCTCGGGCTTGTAAACGAACAGAATAGGTTTATATCATTTAACCGCAATAAACTCATAAGCCAGGTGTTAAGAGGATTTTTGAACAGGCCTTATGAATTTTATCTTGATGCCGATATTCCAACAGTGTTCAGGCTGACAGACAGCGATATTCCCAATGTTTTTGCGCTGCTTATGGCATTGATTTCGCTGGCTTCAGAGGTGGTTGTTTTTGTGCTGCTCAGTGTTATGCTTTTTGTGCTTGACCCTGTGCTTACTGTCTTTATAGTGGTTATTTTCGGCATTGTCACTATAATTATGGTAAAGGTATTAAAGCCGGGGCTTTCAAAGCTCGGCGCCAAAAATCAGGCAATACAGACCAGGATTGCAAAGTGGAGAATACAGGCAATTTACGGTATAAAAGACGTGAAAGTATTGCATAGGGAAGCATTTTTTGCGGACAATTACGAGGAAAGCGGCAAGATTGGTGCATCATATAGCCGCAGATATGCGGTAATAAACAATATTCCAAGACTTTTGATAGAAACGGTATTTATGTCAAGCATTCTGCTCTATATAATATTTTATATCAATACCGGCAATGATACGTCTGATATGATAAAAACGCTTACGGCATTTGCAGTGGCGGCGATGAGGCTTATGCCATCCGTGAACAGGATTAATACGTATATGACGGATATTTCATATTTCAGACCATGTCTTGATTATGTGTATGAAAACATGAACCTTGACGAAGTAAGCAGGAAAAACAACCAGACACTTCTGCCTGCAGACGCATCGAAAAGAATGGAGCTTCATGACAGGATTGAGCTTCACAATATTGTGTATGCTTATCCAAATACTGATACATTGATATTCAACGATGCCGAGATGGTCGTGCCATACGGCAAGTCGGTAGGCATCATGGGACCGTCCGGCGCGGGCAAATCAACGATAGTCGATATACTTCTCGGGCTGCTCAAGGTGCGTTCGGGCAAGATAACCTGCGACGGTGTAAACATATTTGACAATTACCCTGCATGGCTTGCGCAGATTGGATATATACCGCAGTCAATATATCTGGTTGACGAGCCTGTGAGGAACAATATAGCATTTGGCATTGCTGATGATGAGATTGATGACGAAAGGATTTGGGAAGTGCTTGAAGAAGCGCAGTTGAAAGATTTTATAAAGACGCTTCCAGGCGGTCTTGACACGGCAATCGGCGACAGGGGCGTGAGACTTTCCGGTGGTCAGCGTCAGCGTCTTGGCATAGCAAGAGCGCTTTATCACAATCCTGAAATACTTGTATTTGACGAGGCGACATCGGCGCTTGACAATGAGACTGAGCAGGCGGTCATGGAGGCAATTAACAGTTTCCACGGTAGAAAGACGATGATTATTATTGCACATAGGTTAAATACTATAGAGAAATGCGATATCATATATAAGGTGGATGGAGGGAAGATTACGAGGACTTCCCTATAACTGTAAATTGAGGAGAAGATTTATAATATGAATGAAAAGCATGCGTATATTCTGTTGGTGCATGAGAATAACTATGTTCTTAAGACTTTGTTAAGGCTAATTGACCATGTAGATAATGATATTTTTATTCATATAGACAGAAAGAAAAATAATATAAAAAAAAGTGAGCTTTATAAGCTTGTAAAGTCATCAAAAATGTATATTATGAAACGATATAAGGTCAACTGGGGAACACCAAGTATTTTAAAAGCAGAAATATTCGCCATAAATTATGCAATTAATACGGGGGGGGGGTATAAATACTTCCATTTGATTTCAGGAGCGGATTTAATTATAAAAAAGCATAGTGAGGTCGTGAAATTTTTTGAACAAAATGACGGAAAAGAATTTGTCCATTTTGGAAGTAATCAGTATCAATCAGACATAAAGAGCAGATATGATAAGTACCACTTTTTTGTAAAGCAGCTTGGTCGGAATTATAAAAGTGCATTTTGGCGTGGAATGGAAACCTATTCACTGGCAGTGCAGAGACGCTTGAACATTGACAGAACGCGGAAAGATAAATTTAACATTTATGGCGGTTCTAATTGGTGTAGTATTACTAATGATTTTGCAAGATATATTGTTGATAATTATAAAAAATATATAAAAAGATTTCGGTATACGCAAATGAGTGATGAAATGCTTATACATACTATGATAATGGATTCGCCATATAAAAATAATCTGTATAAACCAGGGTTTGATGATAACTATGTATCTTGTATGAGATATATAGATTGGAATAGGGGAAATCCATATGTGTTTCATAAAGAGGATTATGAAGATATATTATTATCTAAGTGTATATTTGCAAGAAAATTTGATGAAAGGGTTGATAGGCAGATTATTGAAATGTTATATCAGCAATTAAGGGATAAAGAGTAATGGCAGATATTGTTGCAACTGAACTATTAAAGGGGCAGGGACTTGGCAATCAGCTTTTCTGTTATGTAACGACAAGGTGCATAGCATTAAGAAACGGGTGTGATTTTGCCATATTAAACAAAGAAATATTTGCCAACAATATTCATAGCAATAAGGGAATGTATTTTATGGATATAGACTGCGGGGTTGACCTGGATAAAAACGCGTTTTCGACAGTTTATCATGAGCGCGAGGACAGGATTTTTTTAGGCAATTCAAAGCATGATATTGAGCATGGCTGCTATGTTTCAGGTGTGGACGAGAATATGCTTTCTGCTACCGATACAACGCTTATCTATGGCAATATGCAGGCTGAGGCATACTTCGGACAATATAAGAAAGAAATATGTGAATGGCTCAGGGTTAAACCGGAATATGACAGCTATAAGTATTCACGTGAAAATCTTTGTGTTATAAATATACGTGGTGGTGAATATGCAAACAATCCTGAGCTTTTCCTGCGCAGAAGATATTGGCTTGACGCAATGAAGGCTATGAAGAAGATACGCAGTGATATGGAATTTATGGCAATTACTGATGATTTGGCAGCGGCGCAGAGGATATTGCCCGAAGTTCCGGCATTTCATTTTGATTTGGCAGGAGATTATGTCACGATAAAAAACGCCAGTTATCTTATATTGTCAAATTCCACTTTTGCTTTTTTTCCAGCTTTTACAAGCACAACGGTAAAATATGTCATAGCGCCTAAGTACTGGGCAAGGCATAACGTGTCGGATGGATATTGGGCGTCTGAACAGAATATATATTCGAATTTTATGTATATGGACAGAAAGGGAAAGCTGTTTACGGCGGAGGAGTGCAGGAATGAGCTTGAAGAATATAAGAGAACTTCAAAAAAGTACAAAGAAATAGGCGAAAAATTATCCGGTGCGCGGTTATGGGCAGCTAAGGCAAGAAGCAGGTATCTGATATATTGGGATTTGTTTATCCGAATGCTGCGTTCCGCAAAACGAAGGTGCAAAATAAAGAGATAGGATTAGAGGTGTGGAATTTGGAGAGTAACGGCTCGAAACTAAAGCTCCCGCAGGTCACGCTTGCGGCAATGTCAAGCGTGAATATGAGGGAAACCATAAAAGCTATGGAATACAGTATGCGAGGGATTGAGTTTGGCGATGCCGTACTTATTACGCACAAAAAGCCGTTGGGACTTCCCAAAAGCATACGTTATTCTCATACGGATAAGCTGAAAAACATTGACGATTTTAACTACAAGATGGTGTATGAGCTCGGCTCGCACATAAATACGGAATTTGCGCTTATTGTCCATGCTGACGGCTTTGTGGTAAATCCCGACATGTGGCGCGATGAGTTTCTGGATTATGATTATATCGGCGCGCCCTGGCCGCTTCCGCCCGAGGGCGACACGACTACCTACCGCGATATCAACGGAAACATTTGTCGTGTAGGCAACAGCGCGGGTATAAGGAGCAAGCGCCTCATGGATTACCCCAAAAAAGCCAATATACCATGGACAGGCGAATATGCATATGGTAAAATGTGGTATTATGAGGATGGCTTTATTTGCTGTAAAATACGCCATCTTCTGGAGGCGCAGGGCATGAAGATAGCGTCGCTTGACGTGGCAAAATACTACAGTCACGAGAAGATGATACCTGAGATAGAAGGGATAACGCCGTTTGCTTTTCACAAGTGGGAGGGCACCAATGCGCAGTATCCCAATTTTTACAAGACATCTGTGGTTTGTAGGATTAAGGGAGTTGTGAGAAAAATATTTTTGTGTGTATTGGGTAAGGATAATCTGCGGTAAAGTTTAGCGTTTTGTGCTGAAATATAGTTTATGTTGTACAGGCAATAGCGCGGAAATGGAAATAATATAATGGTATATGATTGTTTTCAGTTCTTTAATGAGCTGGATATGTTGAAGATAAGGTTAAATGTATTGAATGATGTTGTCGACAGGTTTGTGATAAGCGAGGCGACAGAGACTTTTTCAGGCATTAAGAAACCGCTTTATTATGAAGAAAATAAGGAAATGTTTGCCGAATTTGAGGACAAGATTATACATGTGGTTGTGGAGGACACACCCGAGGGCGGCACCCACGAGCGCGATACTTTTCAGAAAAATGCTGTGACAAGAGGGCTTGCGGGCTGTACCGATGACGATGTTATAATTTTCAGTGATTTGGACGAGATACCTAATCCTGACAAGATACGAGAGATTTTGGCGAATTTTCAGGACGATAAGATTTACCATTTTGCGCAGCGCCTTTTTTACTGTTATCTGAATATGGAGGAGGTTTCTGGAAATCTGCTGTCATATGCGGGCGAGTTTGATGGTGTGGAGCATAAAAAATGGATAGGGACCAAGATGCTGAGTTATAAGCTTTTGAGAGAGCAAAATCTGCTTTTGGGTGAGCTGCGTTTCCCGGAGCGTAAGGAGATAGGCATACGCGTTGACAATGGAGGCTGGCATTTTGGATATATGGGCGGTCATGGCGAGAAGGATATTCGTAAGCGTGTGCAGGAAAAAGTGGTATCAGCGGCGCATCAGGAATACAACTCCCGTCATGTATTGTCGCAGGTTACAGACCAAATAAAGGATGGCAAGGACATATTTGGCAGGGACGCTAGATTTGTGAGATGCGAGATAGACGAGACATTTCCCGAATATATAAGAACACATCAGGACGAATTGGATTTTTTGATAATGCACGAGGAAAAGGCGGTAAAAAAGAGCGCAAGGCAAATGAAAAGAGCAATAAAGAACACTTGTTACGAAATGACCGTTGCAGCTAAACGTATGATTTTAAAACTGCTCAGAAAATGAGGAAAGCAATGCAAAACAGTATTGAAATAAAAAATCCAGCAAAAGTATCGATATGTGCTCCGTCATACAATAATGTCGATGAAGTCAGACGCCTTTTGGAATCAATAGCTGTACAGGAATATAAAGATTATGAAGTAAATATATCTGATGATTCCACTGATGATGAGATTGAAAAACTGGTGAGCAGATATTCGGATATAAATATAAATTATATTCACAACCAAAAGCCGCTCGGGCATATTTTCAACTGGAATGCCGCCATCAAAATGGCAAGAGGTGAATACATCAAGATTATGTTCAGCGACGATTGGTTTGTTGACAGGTACAGTCTTGGTAAGTTCGCCGCTATGCTTGACGCTGCCCCCGGAGCGTCACTTGCGTTTTCAGGGAGCAGGCAGGTGATGCTTGACGGTCAGAGCATGGACAATATGCAGCATGTTACAGGAGAGCATATGCTTTCTTCGTATGACAGGTTTGCCCCCAAAGAGTATATAGAGGAGCTAAGAAAAGATTACAGGCGGCTTTTTGTAAGCAATCAGATAGGTGCGCCGAGTGCGACCATATATCGGCGAGGTAAGGATTTGGCGCTTTTTGACGAGCAGAGCAACTGGGCATCGGATATGTTTTTGTATTTTGACTTGCTGGAGAAAAACAGCAGCTTTGCGTATACACAGGAGCCTCTTATAGCGATAGGCATACATGAAAATCAATATACGGAGAGCTTTTCGGAAAAGGATATGCGGATATATAATGATTACAGATACATGTATACGAAATACGGGTTGAGCAAATCGCGTGAGTGCAGGGAGTATTTTGCGGAAAAATTTATCGTGAAGTATGGGACAGGCTTGCGGGAGGCAAGGGCGCTGGATATAGAAACTGGTATTTACTTGAAAAAATGTTTTTGTGAACTGTGTGACAGCGTAAAGTGTTTTGTACAGCATAGATTTTTGAAGAAAAGAGGTCGCTAGAAGAATCACAGGAAGCGGCATGGAGTATTTAAGATGGAAGGTAAGATAAGGACAATTGGAGAAGTCTGCTTTTGGATAGCGATTGTTATCGAATTGCTGGCTGTGATAATCGATAAAAGCGCATATACAAATCCGTATGAAAGTCTTATTTTTAGGACTGCATTTTTGCTGTGTTGCATAAAGATAGTTACGACGAGGTATTCGCGGGGAGAATGCCTACTTATATTGGCTGTGGGCGTGATTGTGGTATTGTCATATCTGATAAATACCAGGGATGAAGCAGTGAGAGCGTTGGCTCTTGTTGTGGCATGCAAAGATATAGATTTACGGAAAGCTTTAAAAATAATACTTGCAATAACATTGGCAGGTTCGATAACATTAGCAATTTTATCGCTTTTGGGTATTTACGGTGCTGTGTCTGTGACGGCGGATTTTGGCAGGGACGGCATAGAGACAAGATATTGCTTTGGTATGGGACATCCAAATGCTTTTCATTGTATGCTGCTCATGATAATTTCACTCGTTATTTATTTGTATGGTCCTAAAATGCGTCCCGTGCATTATGCACTGATTTTTATTGTCAATATGGCTGCCTATTATTTTACGGATTCCAATACAGCTTTTATTGTCTTAAACCTTATTTTAACAGGTATAATACTGTTGAGATACTGCCCCAAACTATATGAAAAAAGAATTGTCTATATCTGTGGGGCAGTAGTTTTTGTGATTACAGTGTTGTTTTCTGTGTATGGCGCGGCTGTGGGAACAGGCACGGATTTTATGTACAGACTGGATAAGCTCTTAAATGGGAGATTCCAGTATTCGTATATATATGAAAATGCCAGGCTTATAAATTGGCGGCTGTTTGCGCTGCCTGAAAATGTGGAGTTTTTCGACCAGGGATTTATTCGTCTTTTTTATTGGTATGGGATTATTCCGGGTGTGCTTTATGTTGCGGGAAACTTATACCTTATATATCAAAGCTGGCTGAAAAAAGATTATTGCCTGCTTGTGATAGTAGTGGGATATGCGGTTTTTTCCGTAATGGAGGCGCATTTGATTTCAGTATACCTGCTTAGAAATTATCTGTTGATATGGATTGGATATTATTGGTATCAGCCGTTTATTTCAAAATCTGATGACGCACGTTATTTATGGCAGATGCTGCAAAAACCGATAAAAGGTGATGTTAAATGAGCAGAGAATGTAAACTGGTGAGTATTGTAATCCAGGCGTATAATTCGTCGGATACGATAGAGCAGACATTACACAGCGTTAAGGAGCAGACTTATCCCAATATAGAGTTTATAATTACAGACGATAAGTCAAGTGACGATACGGTCAGCATATGCAGGAATTGGCTTGAGAAAAATGGGAGCGTATTTTCCCGCGTAAAATTAATCACATCTGATGTAAATACAGGGATATCAGGGAGCAACAACAGGGCATTAAAAGAGGTTACGGGGCAGTATGTCTTCTTTTTGGCGGCGGATGACTGCATGGCGGCGGATGCGACACAGGAATATGTCAAATATTGTGAGAACAATGCCGATACAGTGCCTATTGCGCGTGTCGAATTGTTTTCAGATGATGTATGTGATTTTTCTTCGGTAAACAAATATTGCGAGGAATGCTATAAGTTTGCCGCACTCAGTCCCAAGGAGCAGCTAAGACAGCTGCTGATTAAAAACAGGATAGTTGCGCCGGCGGCAGCCTTTTATCCAATAGAGATATTGAAAAAGTGCGGCGGTTTCGACGAGGCGTACAGATTAATGGAGGATTATCCCATAAACCTGAAGATATTGTCAAAGGGATTCAAATTCGGATTTTTGGACAAGAAACTTATATATTACAGGATATCTAACGGTTCTGTCACGGGTTCTTCTATGTCTAAATTAAAAAAGACAGAGGCAAGAATGTTTTTCAGGTTAAAATTTTGGTATATGTTTCGCAATAAAATGGGATGGGAGGCTGTCAAGCAGTCAAGGTATTGGATTAAAATATTGTTAAAGAAAGAACAGCATCAATGAAATCGTGATAATTATTGTATTATCAGGGCAGTAAAATGTCCAGTGACGGAAGCTTTTGGAGGCAGATGCGGTATGTGTGAGATTTTAGTGTCTGTGCTGACACCTTGTTATAACAGTGCCGAGACAATAGAAAAGACGCTGGAATGCATAGAGAACCAGACATATTCGAATATTGAGTATATAATCATAGACGGCGGCTCTACGGATGCTACATTGGAAATCATCAATCGCCATAAGGACAGGCTGCCGAGGCGGTTTACGCTTGTATCGGAGCAAGACGCGGGTATTTACGATGCGATGAACAAAGGCATAAGGCTTGCCAAGGGAGAGCTTATTGGCATAGTAAACAGTGATGACTGGTATGAGCCTGATACTGTCAGGCAGGCTGTAAATCACTATAATAATGAAAAATATCAGGTAATCTACGGTATGCAGCGGACATATGAGGAAGACAGGGAAAAATCAGTTTTTATCAATAACCATGAGTTTTTACATGAACAGATGATAACTCACCCCACATGCTTTGTCACTAAAGCGGCATATGAAGATTTTGGCACATTTGACCTGAAATATAAATCTTCAGCGGATTTGGATTTGATGCTGCGGTTTTATGACACAAAAAAGGTAGTTTTTACGCCTGTCATGCGCGTAATGTCAAATTTCCGGCTCGGAGGAATGTCGAGCAGCCAGCTCGGAGTGCGCGAGAGTGCGAAAATTCGCTATGAACGCGGATATATGTCAAAAAAAAGGTATCATTTTATTACTGTAAAGAGTTATATTTACGAATGGTTTCATAAAGCGCATAAGTAAAAATATCGTATGGCGAGGAGTATAATTTGAGAATAGGTATTATATCCCTTAATACAGAGGCAAAAAATCTAAGCCGCTATTACAATTCACAGGCGGAGGGGCTTGCGAAAGCGCTGGCGGTCAAAGGACATGATGTATTGGTATATCATCTCATACCTGATTTGGAGCAGGAGTATGAGACAGCTGTCAGGAGTGGTATCAGCGTGGAATACCGCAGATGTAAGCATATAGGGAAGCACGCGCTAATTGACTATGAAAAGCTTGACAAGTCAAGAGCCTGTTACATTACTGCATCCGACAACTACATGGCGTTTCACGGCTTTTATAAATGGTGTGGGAAAAACGGAATTTTATGCCTGCCTTATATAGGGGTCGTGCAAAGCAACAATTCGTCCGCACTGAAAAAAAGAGTAGTTGACATAATGTGCAATAATGTGCAATATTATAAGAAAGTGCCTACAATAGTGAAAACGCCCGCACTTGCCGAATACTTAAAGAGTAAAGGGGCAGGCGACAATATATATACTGTTCCGGTAGGGCTGGACGCGGAGCTTTTAAAAAAGGACTATTCCGATTACAGCATACCCGAGCTGAAAAGAGCTTGGGGCTATGCGGAAATGGATAAAGTCATATTGTTTGTGGGACGCATGACAGCGGAAAAACAGCCGCTCAAAATGATAGAGATTTTTGATGAAATATATAAGCGCGACGATAAGTACAGGCTGCTGATGGTGGGCGACGGGGAACTATATGAGAGCGTGGCAAAGGCAATAGCTGACAAGGGCTTGGGCAGCGCGGTATGCATGCATAAAAGGGTTTCAAACGAGAAAATGTGGGAGCTGTATCGTCTGTCTGAGTGCAGCGTGAATCTAAATACTCATGAAATATTTGGAATGGCAATTCTTGAGGCTATGTATTATGAAAACGAGGTTATTGCGCTTAGCGCACCGGGACCGCGGCTTATTATCGAGAACGGGGTATCGGGGCGTATCTGCGATACAGATGGCGACATTATAAAGAGAATCCTTGAGGCAGACAGGCAAAAGCTTGGGAAAGACGCGAGAAAATGCGTTTTGGAGCATTTTATGTGGGAAAAATCAGCCTGTGAGATACTTGACATAATAGGCAAATTAACGGAAAACAGGGATAAATGAAGCGATAGATGAAAAGGCGCAAACCGGAGGTGGATAAAATATGCAGATAAAAAGCAATGTGCTTGACAGGCAATTTTTTATGTACCAGCAGGAATATGAAGCTGCCGCGCTTAGGGTCCTGCGTTCGGGCTGGTATGTGCTTGGCAATGAGGTAAGGCAGTTTGAACAGGAATTTGCCGCCTATACAGGCAGGAAATACTGTGTCGGATTAAACTCAGGGCTGGATGCGCTGATAATGTCCGTGCGTGCTCTCGGAATAGGCAGCGGTGATGAAGTGATAGTGCAGGCAAATACGTATATAGCGACAGTCCTTGGCATTACGGAAAATGGTGCAACACCAGTATTTGTCGAGCCAGACGAGTTTTTCAATATTGACGCGGACAAAATAGAAGCGGCTATAACGCAGCGCACCAAAGCCATAATGGTCGTGCACTTATATGGACAGGCAAGCAACATGAAACGGATAGTCGAAGTGGCGCAAAAACACAATCTACCCATAATCGAAGACTGCGCTCAATCACACGGAGCTTGCTTCAACGGAAAGATGACAGGAACGTTTGGAATATCGGGGTGTTTTAGCTTTTATCCGACAAAAAATCTTGGCGCTTTCGGAGATGCGGGGGCGATAGTCACGGATGACGAGAAGTTTGCCGATGAAATCCGTATTATGCGCAACTACGGCAGCAAAGTACGCTACTACAATGAGATTGAAGGGCTTAATTCAAGGCTGGATGAGCTGCAGGCAGCGCTTTTGCGGGTGAAGCTTTCTCACTTGGACGAGCTAAACAGCGAAAGAAAAAAACTTGCGCAGGTCTATGATAAAGGCATAAAAAATGATAAGATTAAATTAACGGCGATAAGAAAAGGCGCGGACAGTATATATCATCAGTATGTTGTTTTATGCGAAAAAAGAGAAGAATTTCAGGCATTCTTAGAAAAATATGGAATACAGACGCAGATACATTATCCTGTGCCGCCTCATCTTGCGGAGTGCTATAAGCATCTGGGACATAAAAAAGGCGAGTTCCCGATAACCGAAGCATATGCCGATGCAGTTGTCAGCCTGCCGATTTACACGGGGATGACAAACGAAGAACAGGAATATGTAATAGAAAAAGCAAATGAGTTTTGAGGGGCATGGAGATAATGAGGCAGTTTGGAAATATTGCGATAAAGACTGTGCTTACAGTGATTGCATTTTTGATAAATCTTAATATTGTTGATGATGAGATAATAAACGAAGTACTTAACACCGGAAATCGCATAGTGCGTATATTATTAAAAATTTTATATGCAATAGAGGACAAAGGCATATTAAGCATTGCACTGTTCGTCGCTGTATTAGGAGTATATAAGTATATGCTGTCGGTCGGACGCTTGAGGACAGAGGAAAAGGTTATAGGCGTATTGATGGCGCTTACATGTCTATTTGGCAGGGCCTTTAATGAATTTGGCACTACGGCTATTTTGATTACAGGAGTTGTTCAGACGTTAAAGACAATGATTGTCCTTTTGGGATATATTCTGTTTTTCCCATGCTGTATAAGGATGGCAAGAGATGTTATAGGCCGGTATTATTCAAAGATTGAGAAAATATTCAGTCAGGGCCGCGATATTAATGATGCTTCAAGGTACAGGCGTATTATGTGGCTGGTGCTTTTGACAGTATACGGTATTTATGCAATAGCGTATTATCCCGGAATATTTATGGGAGACACGGAAGACATTATATATATGGCATATAATTACCATACCGTGATTGCTGATTCTGTGCAGCTTATTTCAGAGGATGTCTTTTTGGTCGACCATCATTCTGTGCTGTATACGTTAATATTAGGATTTTTTGTAAAAGCGGGCAGGGCGTTGTTTGCCTCGGAAAATATAGGTTTGTTTATATATACTGTGCTGCAGGCGGCATTTATTGCATGGGTATTGGCGTACAGTCTATATAAGTTAAAAATCTACAATGTCAGCTTGGGTGTAAGAAACATTATCCTATTGTTTTTCTGCCTTTTTCCATGGATACCCAAATATGCTGTCATGGCCACTAAAGACACGCTTTTTGCAGGCTTTTTAGTGTTATATCTGCTGCTTTTGATGGATATCATAGAACAAAAAAGGGAAAAAATACAAGTAAACCAGATGGTTCGCATTGTCGTATATTCTGTGCTCATTTTTCTTTTTAGAAAAAACGGCTTATATGTTGTAGTATTGTCTCTGCCATTTCTTATAATGATAAACAAAAAGTGGGTTAAGTCAGTATGCATTATGATAGCATTGATATTTGTGTCAAAGTTTGTATATTCTGATGTCATACTTCCGCAGGCTAAGATTCCCGATGGAAGTATAAGTGCGGCACTGTCTATACCACTGCAGCAGACTGCGCGTTATTTGAATTATTATGGCGATGAGGTCACGGAGGAAGAAAAAGCCGCCATTGATGCGGTAGCCGATTATCATGAGTTGGCAACGACATATTGGGCGGACCGTTCGGACTGGGCAAAAGCGGCATGGCACAAAGAGGCGGAATCAGAAGATATAAAGAAATATTTTGTTGTGTGGGGCAAAATGCTGTTGAAGCACCCCCTCACTTATGTTGCGGCAACGGCAAATAACTATTATGGATATTTTTATCCGGTTGTTATGGATTTACATGAGTTTGAGAAGTCGAATATAGGTGGAATGGCAAGTGTCAATTCAGAAGGATATTTTAATTTTAAGGAGACTGACAATAAGGTTTCTGTGTTACTCCGCCATATTTATACGGTATTTGACAGTGCACTTATGAAACTGCCCGTAATAAACATAGTATGTACTAGTGCTCTGTACATATGGCTTCTTATCTTTGCATTGGTACGAAGTATACTAAAAAAGGACAATAAACTGTTAATGCTTGTTATTCCTATGCTGATGCTTATGCTCACAATATTAGCGGGACCGTGTAACGGAAATATTTACCATAGATTTACTTATCCGATAACAATGTGCATACCTCTAATTATTGGATATGGAGTAAGGATGAAAGAGGAGGGATAAGAGTGTCTATGATAGAAAAGTGCAGGCTGATAGAATTTCCACAGCACGGGGACGAGCGGGGGCAGCTTGTCATAGTGGAGGGGAATAAGGACATACCGTTTGACATAAAAAGGGTATTTTACATTTATGGCTCGGACAAGGACGTGGTAAGAGGCAGGCATGCCAATTATAATTCAGAGTTTGTCCTTATAAATGTATCGGGCACATCAAAGGTCAAAGTTGACGACGGAACAAGTCAAAGGGTGTTTGAATTGGACAGACCGCATATAGGCATATATCTGCCAAAGCTTGTATGGAAGGATATGTATGATTTTTCCCCCGATTCGGTATTGCTGTGCCTGTCTAGCGAGCATTATGATGACAAGGAATATATACGAAGCTATGAGGAATATTTGAGGGTGGTAAAAGTAGATGGAACTCAAAAAGATTAAAAGGATTCCTGGAAGAATAGAGCGTGAAATAGAAGCTTACAGATATAGAAACGGTGCGTTTTCAAAAAAACTCAAAATTTTAAATGTGGAAGACTCTCTTAGTTACATCGAGACGCACGATATAAGTTTTTATCGATATGGTGACGGCGAGATTGCTGTGATGATGGGTGAGGGGATATCTTTCCAGCAGGCGGATGAAAGGCTTGCAAGGCGGCTTACGGAGTTACTCAATAAAGATGAGGCCGGTATAAAAGTGGCGATACCGTATTACTATTTTAACTATGAGAGCGGTCTTGTAGATACTGTGGAGGGTTTTGCTTATGCAATGAAGTCGCAGCGGAGGTTTATGATAAAAAACTGCAACCGCAATCAGGTATATCTGGATACGGGAATTTCGCAGATATACCAAAGCTACGAGGCATATGATTTTGACGGATATTATAAAAGGGTAAAAAAACTCTTTGACGGAAAAAACGTGGCGCTCATATGTGGACAGGGCATATTTAAGAATATAAAGTACAATCTGCTGGAAAGCTGCGCATCTGTGAAATGTCTGGAAGCGCCAAGTAAAAATGCTTTCTCCGAATATGATGATATCTTGCGACGGGCGCAGGAGATACCGAAGGATTTTCTCGTGTGTATTGTGCTCGGACCTACGGCAAAGCCGCTTGCGTATGACCTTCATAGGAACGGGTATCAGGCATGGGATATAGGTCACTTTATTAAAGACTATGACGCGTACCGCAAGGGGAGAGGCAGAGATGAGAAAAGTATCGCCGAATTTTATAGACCGGATTGAGACGAAAGCATGTTTTCAAACTATTGGTGGTGTGTCCGCGGGGATGGACGAGAGGTATAACAATGGATAATAATATTTCGATAATAGTGTTCTCAAAGGGAAGACCGATGCAGCTTCATGCGTATCTTGAAAGTCTGCTTAGATTTTCGGATGCAGGAGAGAACAACATAATGGTATTGTGCTGCGAGACGCAGGGAATCAGGTATGACAAGGTCAGGGAGAAATTTTCCGGCGTAAGATGGCGGACGGAGAAGAACTTTGAGAAAGACTTAAAAGAGGCGGTTTCAGACGCAGGCGAATATATTATGTTTGGTTGCGACGATGTCGTGTTTACGAGGCGCTTCAGCCTTGACAAGGCAATGGGATATCTGCGCTCAAAGCCTGATGTGTTTGGATTTAGCATGAGGCTTGGTGAGAATATCAAACCCTTTCCGGCAAATGCCGTGTATAATGACGGAATAATGGAATGGGATTGGGAGAAGTCGCAGGAGCTGCATTTTGATTATCCGTGGGAGCTTGACTGTACATTGTACAGGAAAGAGGATGTTGTCGCCCTGATTGGTCAGGAAGAAAAGACGATTAAAAATCCGAACTATCTGGAGGCAATAGTAAATGCCGACAACAAGAGCCGACTGATAAGCAGAAAGCACATGGCGTGCAATAAATCTCACGGCTGCGCGGTCGTCATAACTGTAAACAGGGTACAGGACTCATACCAAAACGGATTTGACGACAGTATGCTCACGGATATTTATTCGCTTGACAAGCAGTACAATGATGATGACAACTCACTTGACATCGGCAAAATTTCAGAGCTTGAAAGCAATCAGGTCCATGTGGGGGCGGAATACTTTATCCTGCGTCACGCAGACAAAGGATATTCAGCCCGGAGGCTGCGTCTTAAAAAATATAAAAATATCGTAAGAAGAATAAAAAGTTTTCTCCAAAAATGTTATAATTATGTAGAACGCCGTGTATACAAAAAAGGTGGTTTCAAAAAAAGGATATTGATTAAGAATACTTATGAAACGCTCAAGGAGCTTAGAAAGGATGATATAAGCTTTATCAGGATAGGCGAGAGTGAGATTTCAATCATGCAGGGGAAATCAACGCCTGCCCAGCAGTATGATGAAAATCTTGACAGGCGCCTGCGAGAGATACTTAAGATAAATGACGAAAAACTTAGAGTTGGGATACCGTATTATTTCATATATCCTCAAAAAAATCTCAATCCTTATATAGAAGTACATTCATTGTCGATTGCTGATAAGCGTAGGTTCCTGCTGCGGCACTGCTCCAAAGGTATGACCTATATAGATGCGTGCATAACTCAGGTGTATCATATATATGAGAAATATAGCTTTGAGAAATACTATAAAGCGATTTTTGGCATTTTTAAGGATAAGGACGTGACGGTAATATGCGGCGAGGGTGTATTGGACAAGCTGCAGAATAGGGTGCTTGATACATGCGCATCTGTCGAGTATCTCTATGCGCCAAGTACGGAGGCATATGCCAGATACGATGAAATACTAAAAGAAGCTTTGAAGACGGATAAGAGCCGATTGATATGTTTGGCTCTTGGGTCAACCGCAAAGCCGCTGGCATATGATTTGTACCAAAACGGATATCGTGTGTGGGATATAGGGCATTTATTAAAGGATTATGATTCGTATAAGAGGCAGACACAGATAACGGAAAGTGAGATAATTCAGTTTTATATGCCGGATTGATGAATTATTTAGTGATGAGGTTGCAGTATGCTGAAAAAGATTGGTTATGTGCTGGAACGGAAGCAGAAAATAAATATTGTGATTCTCCTTATAATAATGTTTTTCGGGACATTTCTTGAATTTTTGGGAGTGTCACTTATTTTGCCACTGGTAAATGTTGCGCTTGACCCTGGTTGTATTGACAGCAAATGGTATTATGTGGCGATAAAAAATTATATGGGCTTTAGTAATGCCAGGCAGATGCTGATATTTTTGGCTGTGGTGCTTATAGTGACATATATTGTAAAAAATATATATATTACCATGATGTACGATATGCAGTACAGGCTGGTTTATGACAATCAAAGGCGTCTTTCGGTAAAGATGATGAAATGCTATATGAGTCAGGATTATCTGTTTCATGTATCTAAAAATGTTGCGGAGTTTCAAAGGAATATAACAAGTGATGTAAACGGTTTTTTTACACTTTTGCTGAATTCTTTGCAGTTTGCTGCTGAATTGAGTGTATGTATAGTGCTTGTTGTATTTCTTTTTGTGCAGGATATGATGACTACGTTGGCGGTCGCTGCGCTTGCGGTTTTCTTTGGCTCATTTTTGGCTGTGATATATAAGAAAATTTTGGTAAGAAAGGGAGAGCAAAACAGGGAAATAAATGTCCAGACTGGTAAATGGCTTTTGCAGGCATTTTCTGGCATAAAGGAGATAAAGGTTGCGAATAATGAAAGTTTTTTTATTCATAACTATGAAAACAACTATAAACAGTTTGCCCTGCTGCAGAGACAGCAGTCAATTCTAAAATTTATTCCGCGCCCGATTATGGAGGTTGTATGTATTGGCGGATTATTGTTTGCTTTTATTATCAAGCTGCAGTTTAGCGATGCGGATATTAATTCATTTGTTTCCACGCTCTCGCTGTTTGCGGTAGCTGCTTTCAGGCTTTTGCCGTCGTTTAACCGAATTACGGGGTGCCTTGGAGGAATAATGTTTGACTTGCCGTCTGTAAATGCGATATATGAGGATTTACGGGAAATAGAGGATTTAAAACGCTTTCGGATGGATAAAGAGGATGTGTCAGAGCAAATAGAGCTAAAAGAGAACATAAAAATAGAAAAGCTGTCATTCCGCTATCCGGAAACGGAAAGGTGGATATTGAGGAATGCCGATTTGGAAATACCTAAGAATAAGTCCATCGGACTTATAGGCGCGTCAGGTGCAGGCAAGACTACATTGGTCGATATAATTCTCGGACTTTTGGAGCCGCAGGAAGGGCGTATTCTGGTAGATGGGAATGATATAAGGAAGCATATGGATTCATGGCATAAGAGCATAGGATATATACCGCAGTCCATTTATCTGCTGGATGATACGATAAGAGCCAATATAGCTTTTGGAGTAGAGGACGAGGCGGTTGACGAGGAATCGCTTATGGCAGCGCTAAGAGAGGCACAGCTTGAGAAATTTGTTGAAACACTGCCTATGGGGTTGGATACACAAGTGGGCGAGCAGGGAATGAAACTGTCAGGTGGACAGCGTCAGAGAATCGGGATAGCAAGAGCCTTGTACCGCAATCCTCAAGTGCTTATACTTGACGAGGCTACTTCTGCGCTGGACAATGAGACGGAGCAGGAGGTAATGGCTGCGATAGATGAGCTGCATGGGCAGCGGACGATGATAGTTATAGCTCATAGACTGACGACAATAAAGAACTGTGACATCGTATACGAGGTTGGCGATTCGGCAGTGCGTGAGAGAAGTCATCAGGAAATATTTGGATGAGAAGCTTAGAGACGATATTTGGTGCAGGCAGAGGCTTTTATAATTAAATTATTAGGAACGGAAATTAAAACAATAATGGAAATAAAAAAGATAATCAAGGAAAATTTTGATAAAAAAAAGATACTCGTTATTGGCGACCTGATGGTTGACGAATATATTCTTGGGAGTGTAAGCAGGATATCGCCGGAGGCGCCGGTCCCTATATTAAACTATAAGGGGCGTGAGAAGAATGCCGGAGGGGCGGCTAATGTGGCATTGAACATAAATGCGCTTGGAGGCGGTGTCATTATGGCTGGAGTGGCGGCAGAAGATGAAAACGGTCAATGGTTAAGGCGATTCCTGCACGATAACGGGATTGACACGTCAGGCATTGTGGAAGAAAAAAATAAAAGGACAACTGTAAAAACAAGATTTGCGACCAAGGGACAGCAGCTGCTTAGGATGGACTGGGAGGACAACAGGGGCATCATGACAGATACCAGACAGAGACTGCTTGAATGTATTGCTCTACGAGTAAAAGAACTGAATGGGGTAGTCATTTCGGATTACTGCAAGGGTGTGTTTGCAGATGCTGATTTCGTGAAAGAGATAATAAAATTATGCAGCGATAATGGCATCATAATAGCGATAGATTCAAAAAGCCGCAATATCGAAGCCTTTGCAGGGGCCGATTTTGTAAAACCGAATAATCTTGAGCTGGAAAATGCTGTCAGCATAAAAATAACGGATGATGCATCGCTTGATGAGGCAGGCGCGAAATATCTTCGGTTATCACGGGCAAAAAATGTGATTGTGACAAGAGGGGCGAATGGCATTTCCATATTTTCACCTGGCAATAAAAGGCGTGATTATGCGTCAAGGGCAATTCAGGTGTTTGATGTCACAGGGGCGGGCGATACAGTCATAAGCGCCGTTACACTGGGGCTTACGAGTGGGTTATCTATTGATGAGTCAGTCATGCTGGCAAATGCAGCGGCGGGAATTGTTATAGGTAAACGAGGCACTGCCGTGGTTTCAATGGAAGAATTGCTGAAGAAAATAGATGAAGGATAATAAATGAAGGATAAAATTGTAAGCTTGGAAAGGCTAAAAACCATAGTCGCAGGTTTAAAAGAAAATGGAAAGAAAGTTATATCGACAAGCGGGTGCTTTGACATACTTCATGCCGGTCATGTGACATATTTGGAGGAAGCGAAGACAAAGGGAGATATACTTATAGTATTGTTAAATTCCGACAGTTCTGTGAGAACGTTAAAGGGAGAAAAGCGCCCGATAGTGTCCGAAATGGAAAGAGCGATTGTGATTGCGGGGCTTGCCTGTGTGGACTATGTGTGCATATTTGATGACAAAACTCCCTGTGCCATTATAGAGAAAATACAGCCTGACATAGTGATAAAAGGCGGAGATTATAATGGAAAATGGATTCCTGAGATGGACAGCGTCAAGACATATGGTGGCAGTGTCGCCTATGTAAGTGTGGTGGATGGGTTGTCAACCACGAATATAGTCGACAAGATAAAGGAACTTAATAGAAATGAATAAAGCAATATTTTTAGATAGAGACGGAACAATAAATGTGGAAGTTCATTTTCTTCATGAAATAGAAAAGCTGAAATTTATTGACGGAGTGCCGCAGGCATTGTCGAAACTAAAACAATTGGGGTATAAGCTGATTGTTATTTCGAATCAATCGGGAATTGCAAGAGGGTATTATGGGGCGGATGACGTCGAGAAGCTGCATGGATATATGAATGACAGGCTTTCTAAGGTGGGGGGAGAAATTGACGCGTTTTATTATTGCCCTCATGATGAAAAAGCAAATTGCGACTGCAGAAAGCCTAAACCGGGACTGATTAAAAGAGCTGCCACAGACTGGGACATAGATTTGGGACAGTCATATATGGTGGGAGATAAAGAAACAGATATCATCGCGGCGCAGAATGCGGGCTGTGGATACGGACTTGTGCTAAGCGGGCATACTGTTCCGGATGACATTATCGGGAGATATTCCGGACATATATATGAAAACCTGTATGATTTTGCGGAAACGATAGAGAAACGGGGAGGTGCATATTGATGCGTGGCAAGATAGACAAACTAAGACGCTGGGCAAATATATGGCTCTCTCAATTTAAAGTGCTGAAAATGGAAAACGCAAGGCCGCTAAATACTGATAATAATGCTGTGGTTCTGATTAAGATGGATGCAATCGGAGATTTTATCATATGGCTTGACAGTGCCGCCGAATACAGAAGAATTTACAACGGCAAAAAGCTGACGCTGGTGTGCAACAGTGTGTGTGAAGATATCGCAAAGCATGTGCAGCTGTTTGACGAAATTATTTCGGTAAACAGCAGAAAGTTCGAGGCGGACAATAAATATAAAGAGACGATACTGAACCAGGTTAGGAATATGAACTTTGACATTTTGCTGCAGACGGAATTTTCAAGGACTTTGGATATGGACATATTGGCATGCAATATTCCCGCGAGCAAAAAAATAGCCTTTGTGGCTGACGATTCAAGGATGAATCTCAGCAGATATATAACTTTTAAGAAAATAAAGAAAAGGTTGGATGCAGTATATGATTTGTTGATTCCGTCCGGCAAAAAAAGAATGATGGAGCTGGAAAGAAATGCGGAATTTGTCAGAGGGCTTGGTTATGAGTTTCAGGCAGGATTTTCCGAATTGCCCAGGTTAAAGAATATAAGCAACGACATCGTACCTCAAGCGCAGTATGTCGTTATTTTTCCGGGCGGCAGCGCAAAAAAGAAAATGTGGCCGATTGGCAGGTACGCTCAGATAGGAGAGTATATAGTCAATGAAAAAAATACGGACATATATTTGTGCGGCAGCAAGAATGAGGAATACCTGTATGACGATTTTATGAAGTGTGTGTCGGACAGCTCTGTCAGAGCGCGCATCCACAACTATTTTGGTAAGACAAGCTTGCTTGAGCTGGCTGAGGTTATAAGAAACGCCAAATTACTCATAAGTAATGACACAAGCGGAATACATTTTGCCGCGGCGGTAGACACAAAGGGAATCTGTTTGTATGGTGAATTTGACTATGGCAGATTTCTCCCATATAAATGCGAACGTGACTGTTCGCAGCATAACCCGATTATCATATGCAGTGCAGGAATGGATTGCGCAGGCTGTTCGGGCAAGGGCGGAATCACTAAGGAATGCAGGAAAAATCTGTCGAAAACAGGAAGATATCTTTGCATTGACAATATACAGATTAATCAGGTGACGGATTCCATTACGGAGCTTATGGCTTTATAGCGCATACCACTCAAATGCGGCAGGTAATAAAAAATATATTAGAGGATAATTAAATGACAAAATATAGTAACAATAATGATTATGCGAATGATTACTTTTACGAAAGGACGACGGCGCATATAGATGTTTTCCAAAAAATAGCATTGGATAAAGACCTTATAAGCGATATTATAGAAATTTGCGATAAAATAATATGCGCTTTGAAAAATAAGGGAGGAATATATCTGTGCGGAAATGGCGGGAGCGCGGCGGACGCTCAGCATATTGCGGCAGAGTTTGTCAGCAGGTTTTATAAGGAGCGTCCTGGGATGAATGCAGAGGCGCTTTCTGTGAATACATCTATACTTACGGCGATAGGCAATGACTATGAGTTTGACAAGATTTTTTCACGTCAGCTTGAGGCTAAGGCAAAAGCAGGAGACGTGTTGATAGGCATAAGTACAAGCGGAAGTTCAAAAAACGTGTTGGAGGCATTGAAATATGCCGGGAATCATGGTATTTTATCCGTTTTGCTTACGGGAGGTTTTGATAAGCCTGAATTAAAAGGCGCTGCTGATTATATAATTAAAGTGCCATCTACGGATACACCCAGGATTCAGGAGGCGCATATATTTATTGGACATGTGATGGCTGAATATGTTGAGCATGAGATGTTTGGATGATTTAATATAAAAGTAAAAGAGCGGGAATGGGAGGAAATGATATGGTTAAATTGAGTAATAATAGACGCGTGAATATAATAATAGCAGTATTGGCTATTGTTACATGCTGTTTTTTTTCAATATATACTTATACTGACATAATTCTGACAACAGGGCACAGTATCAAGCTGTGGTACATAATTTTTGGAGAAGGGTCAATAGGAAATTTCTATTCAATACCATATCCGTTGGATACCAGCTTGGGATGCGGAGCATATGATTTCTTTATATACATTATTTTTGCGATATGGGATTTGCCATTATTTATATATGAAAAGATATCACATGTAAGCTTTAAGGACAACTATATAACGCTGCTGTATGCCAAAGCTATTCTGCTGTTGTTTTTGACATTATGTGCAATTCAAATAAACAGGTTGGCGATAAAGATAACGAATGACAAAGAAAAGGCAAACTGGAGTGTGTTCGCATTTGTGTTTTCAACCATGGTTTCTGAGGCTGTGGTTATTATAGGCGGGTATGACGTAATATCAATATTTTTTACGCTGTGCGGAATAGAAGGCTATTTGGAAAATAAAAATAAGAAATTTTTATTTTATTTTGCGTGCGCTATAGCCTGTAAAATGTTTGCGATTTTCATATTTGTGCCGTTGATTCTCCTCAAATGGAAAAAACTGCGGCAGGTGATATGGCGGTTGATTGCGGGAATAGGATTTATTGCAGTGCCCAAAATATGTTTTATATTGTATGGAAGACTGACGGCGGTAAGCAATATGGATAATGTGTCAGTTTCACAAGGCTCTGTCTCGGTATCGGATGTCATATCACATTCAGGATATCTATATTATTTATGGGGGGGGGGCGAGGCCCCCTTGCAGATGGCTACGATGCCTTTGTTTTTTGGGCTTGTTTTTATATTGTGGTTTTGGTGCTGGTTTAATAGGAAACAATTATCAGACAGAATTATCATATATATATGTCTGCTGTCCATGTCAGCGTTTATTTTGACATGTTATACGCATCCGCAATGGGTTATTTTGATTATGCCGTACATTGCGTTGCTTGAGTGCTTTGATTGGAAAAACATTCCGCAAAAACTGTTCCTTGAGGTGAGCATGGGAATTGGTCATGTATTATGGTCGGCAAGATGTGCGTCATGGTGCTATGGTTACAATATTGTAAATAATATGCTTAATATCGAGGAAGATTCGACGGATTTTTGGTTTATGGGAATACCGAATTTTGTCGGTAAACTGGCTGATATGGTCGGAGTTTCGATAGATAATGTCTGGATATTGATTAGAAACATATATGATGTTGCTTTTATATTATTATTGATTTATTTATTTCCCAAGTCCCAATCAGAGGCGAATTTTACGGGAAATGAGGAGAAATGTTTTTGCATAAAGGCGGTTTGCGGTGTATTGGTATTATTGATACCTCTGTTGGGTGTATATATAAGATTTAATTATTACAGTTTATAATTCTGTTGTTTGCGTTAAGTGTGTAATAAATATAAAACGATATTCATATGATTAAAGTCAATAGTGTAATAATAGTGTAATAGAAACATATAATTGCCAATTTTTGTCATATGTAATATAATAACCTTAATTTGTAGAAAGATGGGGAATGTTCTTGCTTTATAGACAGATTTAGGAGCATCAGCAAGGGGAAGTTGAATGAAATTTGATATACTCGGACAAGCATACAGAAAAATACCGCTGCAGTTAAAGACATGTTTTATTTCCGGCATGGTAATAGGATGGCTGACGCATTTTTATATGCTCTCCCATAAGCTTATGAACTGGGATGACGCCAATAGTCTGTCAAAAGTCGGCAGCGGGGATTATCTGGGCAGATGGTTGTTGAAATACACACATCCGTTAGGAAGTATATATAGCATACCCGCGGTTCACGGTTTCCTTTTTATACTGTGCCTTTCCGTTTCCGCCTGCCTGATAGTCGATATAATGCAGGTTAAGAGCATGACAGCAGCAATTCTTATCCCTGCTGTGCTTTTGACGTTCCCAAGTGTAGTGAGCACGATGGCATTTATGTTTACGGTACATTCCTATGGAATAGCGATATTGATGGCTTGTCTTGCAGTATGGTTTTTGCGTCGTTACAAATACGGATTTCTGCCATGTATCATATTGCTGATATGCACGCTTGGCGAATATCAGTGCTATATAAGCTTTGCCATAACACTTATGCTTATGGGAATAATCTGCGATATGTTTCACGGCAAAAATTTCAAGGAAGGATTAAAAACGGGCATTGCGTGTGTGATTGTGTTGCTTGTCAGCGTATTTATATATATACGGATTTCGCATGTTGTCAATCCTAATCTTGAAAATGAAACGTATGGCGGGGTAGCCAATATGGGACATATAGCGGTAGCGGAAATGCCTAAGCTTATAGGCAGATGTTATAAACGCTTTCTTGAATATTTTCTGTGGAAACCGTATGCATTTGTGACAAAAACGGCGCAGCGCGCAAACATACTTACATGCGTGCTGGCGTTTGTATTGTTCGTTATATTGTCAGTTAAACGAAAAATATATAAAGACGTATATGCGTTTAGTGTGCTTGTAATCGCTTGCGCTTTTATGCCTCTTGCGGCCGCTTTTGTTTATTTTATGGCGCCAGAGGCGCCCTATTCGATGCTGATGTTGTATGCATATGCGCTTATATATGTGTTGGTTTTGTCAATGCTTGATTATTGTATGTGCGATTGGGAAAAAAGTGTACAAAATATTCAATGGAAAAAAGCCGTCCGATATGCTATAGTAGGTATTACAGTAGCAGTTATTTTTGTAAGCTGTTATACGGATTATTTGTTGACCAATAAGGCATATCTGCGTACACACATTGCGACAGAACGTGTACAGTCCTATTTTAACAGAGTTATTTCGATGGTGGAAGCGACAGACGGATTTATGTCGGGGGATGAGCTTACTATACTCGGTGAATTTAACTACAAAGACAATCCGAGCAGCGTGGAGATAGACTTATTTGATTCCGATGACCTTCGTGAGTTGTCGGGAATAGCGCTTGAAAACGGGCTTATTACATCCGGAGTCAGGGATAATTTTATAAAGGTATTCAACGGTTACGAAACAGCTTCACTTGATTATGATGAGAAGCAGGAAATAATGAAAACGACAGAGTACAAGAATATGCCTATATATCCTCAAAAAGGCTGTGTTCAAAAGATAAACGGCATATGGGTCGTAAAAATGTGCGAGCAATCAGGAGATTAGATATGAAAATCCTATTAAAGGAGCTGGCAACTATACTTCTGGCAATATGTTCTGTAATCGCGCTTTTTGCCGACACGGAAACGACGGGCAATTTATCCATGGCGATGAACGGAGATGGTATAGCGCAGCTGATAGCTTTTGCAGCTCTGGAAATATTATATAGAAGAATCATCATAAAAAAAGAATACTTTGCCGGAATGAGAAAAAGAGATGTAATAGGCTGGTCGGTACTTTCGTTTTTCTTTGCCATGACTATGATTATCGGCAGGGCGCAATCGGCATATCCGGTTTTGAAATATGCGTATATTGCAATTGTAATGTTTTTCGGTTATATGATGATTTTTTTCGTCATGACAGCTTTTATCGGCAGGGCGTTGGACTTTGATGCTGCGCGTGGCGGGACTGATAAGTGTTTAAGGTTGACATGTTTTTTGTTTGAGGAGCATCCTATAGCGGGTGCTATGATAGCGGTTTTTGTTTGCCGGCTTCCGTATCTTATAGCATTTTATCCGTGTTCCATGACATGGGATGGCGGCGCGCAGATTAGCAGTTTTTATGGCATAGAGCCGTTTACTAATCATCATCCGCCGCTATTGAGTTTTGTCTATGGCGCCATAGCGATGTATTCGCAGGAGTGGGGAGTGCCAAATATCGGAATGTTTATGATTCCGTTAGCTCAGACAGCACTGTCAGCGTATGCTGTTGGTAAAGTTTGCGAATTTTTTAAATATATAAAAGCTCCATATTGGATTAGGTGGGCAAGCCTTATATATTATGCCGCTTTTACCGTGTGGTGCATATTTGATGTAACAGTTATAAAAGACACCCTATATTATCCGCTCGTCATGCTGTTTACGCTTCAGGCTGTATATATTGTCAGTCCGGTCAATAGCAGGACTTCAGTATTGGGATTTGTAAAGCTTGCGATATATGGTGTACTTATAGCGCAGACAAGGAATAACGGAATATTTGTGCTGATATTCACGGTGCCTGTGGCATTTATCTTAATAAATAAAAAGAAAAAGGCAATGTTTGCGATAGTCGCGGCGGTAATGTTCGTCATGATATTTGTTGTCAATAATCTGATTTATCCGGCAATGGGAGTTACGAATCTTAAAGTGAAAGAGGACACATACTGCATAATGTTTCAGCAGACGGCAAAATATGGCAGGGATTATCCGGATGATGTCACTGATGAGGAACGGAAGTTTTTAAATACTATGTTTGACTATGATGAACTTGTGAAGGTATACGACCCTCAGCTTGCCGATTGGGTGAAAAATTGCCTTAAAATATGCGAGGCAACCTCGGCAGACCATACAAACAGTGAATTTGCGGCAATCAGAAATGAGTACTTTAAGGTATGGTTTTCACAATTTTTGAGGCATCCGTTGTCATATGTGAGTACGTTTTTGGAATGTTCTTACGGCTATTATTATCCTGAAGCGAAGCCTTATAAAGAGGGAAATGGATTTTATGAGGATACAAGGTATACATTTACGTCATCCATGCATAGTTCAAGCCAGCTTGAGCTGCTTGCGCCTGCAAGATTTGTTCTGGAGCAAATAGGAAAGCTTGAATATATGCCGGGTATCGGACTATTGTATCGGTGTGGTTTTTACACATGGTGCGTGGCTTTTGCAGTCGTTTATCTTGCAGTAAAGAAGCGATATAAAGAACTGATAGTGGCTGTACCTGCCATAGTAAACATTCTGGTATGCCTTATATCACCTGTAAATACATGCATAAGATATGCAATGCCGACAATGTGTTTTGTGCCGGTGCTGCTTGCACTTTTGTGTAGTGAGAACGTATTCGGGCTGACGCAGTCAGGGACATAGAAGCGAAGTATATAAAGGGATACAAATATGAGTGAATCCAAATACGACAAAATAATAATAGGCGCGGGACTTTACGGTCTGTATTCCGCATACTTCTGCGCCGTTCGCGGGCAGCATATATTGGTGCTTGAGTGCGACCCGGCACCGTTTAAGCGTGCGACGTATATAAATCAGGCGCGTGTTCATCAGGGTTATCACTATCCACGTTCTTTATCGACAGCGATGAAGTCGGCAGGATATTTTGAAAAATTTAACAGGGATTATGGATTTTGTATAAACCAGGAATTTAAACAGATATACGCGACATCAAGCGAGTATTCATGGTCGGACGGTGCTCAGTTTAGAAAATTTTGCGAGGCGGCGGGCATTCCATGCGAGGAGCTGCAGCCTGGCAGATTTTTCAAGGAAGGTATGTGCGACGGGGCGTTTCTTACGCGTGAATACACATACGACGCTATGATTTTGCGTGATTATTTTCTGGAAAAGCTTAAAGAGCTGGCGGAAAATGTCAAGATTTTGTACGGTGTCGGGATAGAGCGCATTGAAAAGTCAGATGGTGAGTATGATGTGTATATAAAGTCGGATGATGGCGTGGGGGGTCAGAAGTTTAGCAGCGGATATGTATTAAATGCCACATATGCTTCAACAAATCAGATACTTGACATGCTCGGCTTTGAAAAATTCAAGATTAAGTATGAACTGTGCGAGATTATACTCTGTGATGTAAATGACGAGTTAAGAGAATATGGATTTACAGTAATGGACGGTCCTTTTTTTTCGATAATGCCGTTTGGAAAGACAAATACACATTCACTCACATCCGTGACCTTTACGCCGCACACTACGAGCTATACGCCGCTGCCGACATTTGAGTGCCAGGAAAGAAGCGGCGGATACTGCAACCCAGGGCACTTGGGCAACTGTAGCGACTGCGTGGCAAAGCCCGATACAGCTTTCCCGTATATGGCTAACTTGGCGCACAAATATCTGAAAGATAAATATAAATTTACTTATAAGTCCTCGCTATTTTCAATGAAGCCTATATTGATGAGCTCGGAGCTTGACGATTCAAGACCCACTGTGGTCAGAGTTTACTCGACAAATCCTGTGTTTGTGGGAGTGCTTTCAGGTAAGATAAATACGGTATATGATTTGGATGAAGTGCTTATGATTTGACGGAGGCGCTGCTTTTGTGAATGATAAGCGTTTGCTGGTATAGATAATATTAAATATATAAGATGAGCAGGTAATAAGGCAAATATAGGGGAGAAAACTTTTGAAAAAAGAGCTGCGGACGAAAACTTATTATATATTAGTCGCAATAACGGGAATGATAACATTTATAGCGCTGTATGGCTGGAACGTACTTAATCCGTCATATGACGATTGGCTTTTTGTCGGTCCCGGGGATTTAATGCAGCATTATCTGGGCTGGTGCTTTTACAGGAGGGGGGACTGGACATTTCCGATAGGTCTGACGAATAATCTGGCATATCCCGACTATTCATCAGTCATATATACGGATTCGATACCTTTGTTTGCCGTGTTTTTTAAGCTTTTGTCGCCGATACTGCCCAAAACGTTCCAGTATTTTGGGATATGGGGCATAATAAGCTTTGTCTTGCAGGGAATTTTTTCAGTGATGCTTTTGCGTGAGCTTAAAGTAGGCAAGGCGCAGGCGTATATAGCGAGTTTTATTTTTATGCTGTCGCCTATTGTGATAGAAAGAATGTACCGTCATACGGCGCTCGGCGCTCACTGGATTATACTCGTAAGCATATATTTGTTTGTAAGGCATAAAAGGGATTACGATAATATAAAGAAATCTGCTTTATGCTGGGGAGCGGTAGGGGCTTTAATCCCGTCAATTCATATGTATTTTCTGCCGATGTGCGGAATGTTTCTTGGCGGATATGTACTGTGCAGCCTTATAAAGACGAAAAAAATAAAGTTTAAGTACTTTGCGCCTGCTGTTTCGTTTATGATTGGGCTGTTTGCCGTCACGTTTTTGCTTGGAGGATTTTCAACACGCGCGTCGGCATCCACAAGTGACGGATTGGGGGAATGCAGCTTTAACTTAAATGGCTTTTTTAATCCAAAGGGCTATTCGGAGTTTTTCCACAGCCTGCCGTACTGTTTTGACAGTCAGTATGAGGGCTTTGCGTATCTGGGGCTTGGTGTGTTTATACTTTTGGCTTTTGCCATGGCATATATAGCAATCTGCTTTGCAAAAAAAGCGGTGAGAAGTGACAGAGATTTTCTGCTGTATGCGGTAGTGTATGTATTGATGTCAATCGGGCTCGTAATGTTTGCAGCGTCGCCGCAGGTGACATTTAATGACAGGCTGCTGTTTAAGTACCCGGACAGCAGCACTCTGGAGCATTATTGGGGAATCTTCCGCTCGACGGGAAGAATTGTGTGGCCTGTGTGCTATCTCATATATATTGCCGCGGTTATGTGCAATGACAGGTTATGGAAAAGGGCTGGGAAAGCCTATGCCGCAGCCGCGGTCGTTGCATTATGCGTTTTGGTACAGTTTGCGGATATATATGGGAAACTTGCAGGCGCAAGGCAGGCTTACGCAGAGCGTATAGATTACGTTTCCCCGCTTGAAAGCGACATTTGGGATAAGCTTTCTGAGGTCGACTCATTTGAGCATGTAGTATGGGTATCGCCGCATTTTGAAAATCGTGAGATAATGAACATAGCAGAGTTTGCAAACGATAATGAGCTTACAATGAATAATTACTACTTTGCGAGGGCTATCGGAGTAGTGGACAACGTGAAAAAGGAAATGGAAAATCTTAATGGAGCATGTATCTATATTTTCAGGACCTCTGAGCCGGAGGGGATAGAGGACTACGGCTTATATACTTATGAGGCTGACGGTTATATAATAGGTGTTGTCCCTGAAATAGGGCAGAGACTGTGGCAATAGAGTTATTATATGTCGTAAAAATGTGCGGGCAATTCTGCCGCGTTGTTTTTAGGGGTGGAATGGAGATAATTGATGAATAACAGCATAGATAATATTAATAAAGAAAAAAATTTCATGTCGGCAGTAATATATATGCACAACTCGCAGGAACAGATAGATGAGTTTTTGAGGACAGTGATTGAGGTATTAAAAGCCAATTTTGAACATTCCGAGGTTATCTGCGTCAACGATTTTTCTGATGACGACAGTACGGATATCGTAAAGCATGTTGCCAGGGAAATGGGAGGCATTTCTGTGACTGTGCTGAATATGAGTTATTTTCATGGCGTGGAGGCCGCGATGAACGCGGGGGTGGATTTGGCGATTGGCGATTTCGTGCTGGAATTTGACTCAACATCGCTTGACTTTGAGGCGCAGGAGATAATGGCTGTATATAAAAAAGCATTGGAGGGCTATGACATAGTGAGTGCATCCCCTGATAAAAAGCAGCGGACGTCTTCGGGACTTTTTTATGCTGTGTTTAACAGATATACGGATTTTTCTTACAAAATATACAGTGAGCGTTTTCGCGTGCTGAGCCGCAGGGTAATAAACCGTGTCAGCGCCATGAGCAAGACTGTGCCTTACAGGAAAGCAGCTTACGCCAATTGCGGACTTAAGACGGCAAATATAAAGTATGTGCCTGTGCGGCTGCTTAAGATTGATGAGGACAGACGGGAAAGAAAATATAGAAGGCGGCTTGCCGTGGACAGTATGATACTGTTTACGGAGCTTGGATATCGTTTTTCCATAACTATGACGTTTGTAATGATGCTGATAGCGGTAGCCGTGGCTGTCTATTCGGCAGTGGTTTATTTTGTCAGTACGCCTGTGGCGGGCTGGACTACGACGATATTCTTTATGTCTTTTGCGTTTTTTGGGCTGTTTGGAATTTTGACGATTATAATAAAGTATCTACAGATTTTGGTGGATTTGGTGTATAAGAGAAAAAAGTATAGCTTTGAGAGTATTGAAAAAATATAGTTATTGTTAATGGGTAATTGTGGATGTGTTCTCAACTGGCCGAATTTAGTCAAAATATATAAAAAAGCGGCTAGGTGCAGCAAGCTGCAAGACGCCGCTTATTTTATATATTTTGACTAAATTCTACGTTGTTGGCGAATATAGTTTTTAGTTTTGCAAAATGCCTGAGTATATAGTTAAAGCAGTAAGGAGGTTAATATGAATATTCTGGTTGGTTATACGGGATTTGTGGGGAGTAATATTTATGCCAGGGCGCGTAATAGGATTGACGGCGTGTTCAATTCGCACAATATAGAGAAAGCATACGGGCTTGAGCCGGAGATGCTTATTTACGCAGGGCTTAGAGCCGAGAAGTTTCTTGCGAACAGTGCGCCTGAGCGCGATTTGGAGCTTATTTTGCAGGCTGAGGAGAATATCAGGCAGATAAATCCCAAGAAGCTTATACTTATTTCGACGGTTGACGTATATTCTAATCCGTCAGGTGTGAACGAGGAAAGTCCTGTGCTTGGCGGGGGGGGGATACAGCCTTATGGGCTAAATCGCTATTATCTTGAGGCATGGGTTAGGAAGAACTATCCCGATGCGCTTATAATCAGGCTGCCGGCGCTTTACGGCGTTAATATAAAGAAAAATTTCATATATGATTTTATCAATGTAATTCCCTCTATGCTGAAAAAATCAAAGTATGAGGAGCTGTGTGTTAAAGAACCTAAGCTTAGCGGTTATTATGAGCCGCAGGACAACGGTTATTATAAGTGCAGGGTTTTGGCAAAGGAGGACAAAAGTCATCTTAGGCAGATGTTCAAAAATATTGGCTTTACGGCGCTTAATTTTACGGACAGCAGAAGTGTATATCAGTTTTATCCGCTGCGGCGCTTGTGGGGCGATATACAGTTGGCGCTCGATGCGGATATCACATTGCTGAATGCGGCAACGGAGCCTGTTTCGGCGGCGGAACTTTTCAAATATATAACGGGTAATGTATTCAAAAACGAGCTTGCGGCGCAGCCTGCAAAATATGACTTTAAGACTTTGTACGCAGATAAATTTGGCGGAAAGAACGGATATATGTATGACAAGGCGGATATCCTTGATGATATTAAAAAATTTGTAGATATGAGCGGCGTGCGGGAGGAGTTTTTAAAATAATGAAGCTTGCGATATCAAACATAGCATGGCAGGCGGCGGATGATGATGCGGTCTATGCTTTGATGAAAAAATACGGTTATGGCGGACTTGAAATAGCGCCTACGCGTGTAATTTTGGATAATCCGTATGGGCAGCTCGAACGCGCGAGGGCTTGGGCAGAAGACGTGAAAGCACGATACGGTTTCGAGATACCGTCTATGCAGTCGATATGGTTTGGCAGGAGTGAAAAGCTTTTTGGCAGCAGCCGGGAGTGGGAAACGCTTGTGGCGTATACGGAGGCGGCTGTGGATTTCGCCGCTGCCATAGGCTGTAGGAACTTGGTATTTGGCAGTCCTAAAAACAGGGTTCTTCCGGAGGGCGAAGGAGACAGTCAAAGGCGGCGCAGCGTTGAGTTTTTCAGGCGTGTCGGCGGATATGCCTCGAAAAAGGGCGCGATAATCGGAATGGAGGCCAATCCCGTCATTTACAATACAAACTATATAAATACGACAGCCGAGGCGCTTGCGCTTATATATGAGGTGGGCTTGGACGGTTTCGGGCTCAACCTCGATGTCGGCACTATGATACAAAACAATGAAAGAATAGAGACGCTCGAAGGCAAGGCAGGGTATATAAGTCATGTCCATATAAGCGAACCGCATCTTGCGCCGATAAAAAACGACGCGGGCAGGAGGCGGCTGCATGGTGAGCTAATCTGCTTTTTGAAAGAAAACGATTATGACGGATACGTTTCAATAGAGATGGGCAGGACTGACGATGTGGCGCTTATTTCCGAGGCACTTGCATATGTAAAGGAACTTGCCTTGGCTTAATTGCAGCTGGGGCGAATATCACATATTTTGAAAGGCGCGTATATATGATTACTGAATATAATCCGGCGGGTGTACCTTGTTTTGAGTGCACTGAATACAATGAAAAAACAAGAGATTTTGCAGTGCTTATTCCTGTAATAAATGAGGGTGAGCGGATTTTGAAGGAGCTTTACCGCGCATACAAGCATAATATTTATGACTGTGCGGATATTGTCATATGTGACGGGGGCTCGACTGACGGCTCTATGGACGCCAAAAAGATGAAAAAACTGAAAGTAAACACGCTGCTTGTCAAAAAAGGCGAAGGCAGGCAGGGCGCGCAGCTAAGAATGGGAATTTGGTGGGCGCTGCAAAGAGGATATAAGGGAATAATAACGATAGACGGCAACAATAAGGACAGCATAGAGGATGTTCCACGATTTATCCAAAAGCTGAACGAGGGCTATGATTTCGTGCAGGGTTCGCGCTTTATTAAGGGTGGTAGAGCGATAAACACGCCGTTTATCAGAAATATTTCGGTAAGGCTTATACATGCTCCGATTATTTCGCTGACGGCGGGGCAGCGCTTTACCGATACTACAAACGCATACAGGGCGTATTCGGCAAGGTACCTGACGGATGAGAGAGTGCAGCCGCTTAGGGATATCTTTATGACATATGAGCTGCTGGCGTATCTTTCCGTGAGAGCTACGCAGATAGGGCTTAAAGCCTGTGAGATACCTGTCACGCGGGCATACCCCAAAAAGGGAAAGACACCTACGAAAATCAGTTTTCTAAAGGGCAACAGCGAGCTTATGAAAATTCTGATAAAAAATATGTTTGGTGCATATAAGCCAAAATAGCGACAGAAATGCAGACAAATATTGTGAATATTGCCATAGTATGATATTTTAAAATTTGTTATACTATATCAAATGCGATTATAATTTGATATTTTGTGTTTTGGACGCTGTGTTTTACATTCAGGTTATCGACTGACTATAATATAAAATAAGGAAATAAAAAATGGAAAATGTCAGAAGAAAGAACAATATGATAGAAACCTACTGTGTTTCGGGCATAGACATTGTCTGTGCCGTTCTTTCTTATGTTTTGTCGCTGTTTATAAGATTTCATATCATACATTATGAGATTTATCCCAGACAGTTCCATATGACTGTGGGCGCATATATTGTGGTGTTGTGCCTCATATATGCGCTGTTTCTTGATGCAAACAGAAATTTTTTCTACCGTGGCTATTATCAGGAGTTTTATTATACGGCGCGGTATACGTTGATAATCATAGTGGGGCTCGTAATGGTGCTTTATATAACGCAGCAGTCATACGGCTTTTCACGATTGATTTATGTTATATTCGCTGTGCTCAATACGCTTATTACATACTGTGCGCATCTTGCTTTCAAAAAGCTTATGTGGGGGTATTACAAGCGAAGTGTGAGCAGCACGAAATTGCTGGTGCTGGCAAAGGCGTGTAATGCTGAAGAAGTGGTTGAGCGGCTTGTAAAGGATAATGACTGGTATTATCAGATTACGTCTGTGGCAGTGTATGACGAGGACAGGCGTGGGCGGATGATAAGCGGCATTCCGGTAGTAGCATCGATAGATGACCTGTATGATGTAGTCGTGCAGATGATGGTGGACGAGGTCTTTATATCGCTGCCTGATGTCGCGGCGGCGGAGATACGCAGCATAATTGAGCGCTTTGAGGAGATGGGGCTTGTATGCCATTATAATGTGGACCTGTTCAGCAGACCTAGTCCCAATACTTATGCGCAGAGTATGGCGGGATACAGTGTTATTTCTTTTGCCGTAAATACGATGGATTCGAGGCGGCTGTTTATTAAGCGTGTTATTGATATTGCGGGCGCGCTTGTGGGGCTTGTCATTACGGCTGTGATTACGCCGTTTGTTGCTGCGGCGATTAAGCTCGATTCGCGAGGACCTGTATTTTTCTCGCAGACCAGGATTGGCAAAAACGGCAGACGCTTTAAATTGTGGAAATTCCGCTCTATGTATATCGATGCGGAGGAGCGAAAAAAGGAGCTTGAGTCAAAAAATGAGATGAGCGGGCTTATGTTCAAGATGGAAGATGACCCGCGAATTACTAAAGTCGGAAGATTTTTGAGAAAGACAAGCATTGATGAAATGCCGCAGTTTTTTAATATATTAAAGGGTGATATGAGCCTTGTGGGGACGCGTCCGCCGACAGAGGACGAGTTTGAAAAATACAGCGGCTATTACCGCCGCAGATTGAGTATTACTCCTGGGCTTACCGGCATGTGGCAGGTGAGTGGCAGGAGCGATATTCAGGATTTTGATGAGATAGTGAGGCTTGACCTCGAATATATAGATAACTGGTCGCTGGGACTTGATGTGAAGATTTTGTTTATGACGATATTTGCCGTGCTTGGAGCGAAAGGTTCAAAATAATGGATGGCTTAAAATATTGTGAAATATTAAAGACGAGAATAAATGTCACGAATATGGGGGATACTCTCGACTATATTGTCACTCATATGGATGAATTGCGCGGCAGATATATCTGTGTTTCAAACGTCCATACGACTGTGATGGCGTATGAAAGCGATGCGTATAGAAATATACAAAACAGCGCGGCGATGGCACTTCCCGACGGTGCACCGCTTTCCATATACAGCAGAAAGTGCGGGTTTGAAGATGCCGAGAGAGTGACGGGACCTGACCTTATGACAGAGCTTTTGAAGGCAGGGGCGGGCGGCAGACCGTTGAGACATTTTTTTTATGGTTCTACTCAGCAGACGCTTGACGCTATGCGTGAAAAAATAGAGAATGAATGTCCGAATGCCGTGATTGCGGGAATGCATTCCCCGCCCTTTCGTGAGATTTCAGAGAGTGAGGATGCTGAGATAACGGGGCTGATTAATGCCTCAGCGCCTGATATCATATGGGTAGGACTGGGGGCGCCGAAGCAGGAGGAGTTTATGTATCGCCATAGAGGGAAGCTCGATGGCGTGATGATAGGCGTCGGTGCAGGCTTTGACTATCTTGCCGGCAATATAAAGCGCGCGCCGAAGCTTATGCAGAGGCTGTCGCTTGAGTGGCTTTACCGTTTTATGCAGGACCCTAAGCGGCTGTGGCGCAGGTATGTGGTTACTAACTTTAAGTTTCTTAGGTATATAAACCGGGAAAAGAAATCAAAACGTTCAGAAAAAAGTTTTGAGGAGAGAAAATTATGAAAAAGAAAAAGATACTTTTAACGATGACTGCTCTTACTGTGGCAATGTCGCTGTCGGCGTGTCAGAATGAGAGAATCAATTGCGTGGAGGGGTGCAGCTGCACTGATTGTCCATGCTGCGACAAGGATAATTCTGATGTCATTGTGAGAGAAGACTTAAGCGACGAAAGCAGCGAGGAAATGTCAAGCCTGTCCACGCAGGAAGAAACGCAGGAGGAAACTTCGCAGACTGAGGATATACAAGAGGAAACGGAGACGGAGGAGAATACGGAAAGCACTGACGAAAGCGAAGAAAATGAAACCACAAGCGAAGAAACTAAGACAGACGGATTAAATGAAATACAAAGGCTTACGGAGGGCGAAAAGGCGGCAAGGCGCGAACAGCAGCTTAATTTTGATGAAGCGAGACAGCTTTTGTATTCGCTTGAAAACTCTAAGGACAAGACGGAAAAGATAGTCCAGATGGATAAACAGATATTGAATAATAATTCATATGACTTTTCAAACAAAAGTATTGTATTTGTCGGTGACAGTATCACGGAAGGTATAACCAGCGCTGTTGACAAGAACGGAAATATGATAAGTTATGTTACATATGCCGATGCATACCTGCATTTTCGGAAAGTATTGAACCACGGTAAGGGAGGGCGTATGTTTTCGGATTATGGAGGAGAAGAACTTTCAATCGTGTCTAATTCCAGCAACATACTGAATATTGATTCAGATATAATAGTAATTTTTGCCGGAGTGAACGATTATCTTACAAGTGTTCCGGAAAAACGTTTTGGCAATGTTGAAAATAAGCAAAGTTCGGCAGGTTTCTGTGGTGCATTGAGAGTAATAATGGGTGAGCTGCAGAGATATTATTCCGACAAGGATATATTTTTTGTCACTATGTATGATGTGTCAAAGACATCGGAATGCAGCTATTCCGACTATGATGGGCAGCCTGATTTAGGTGACTATATGGAGGCAGAACGTCAACTTGCGGAAGAATATGGATTTAATGTTATTGACTTGTATGATATCGGCTTTATGGACTGCACTGATAAGGAATCCTCCGACTATTATTTGCGCGATGGACTTCACCCAAAGGACAATGGCAATATTGCTCTTGGGGCGCATATAGCTGCTGAATTGTCTCTGTATTTCAGTCAGAACGAACAGTAAGTTAAAAAATATCAAAAGGCAGGAGAGTCATTATTGGAAATTTTAAAATGGGGCATGCTGGCATTTCTTGTTTTGCCCGTGCCCTTTATCTTGGGAATGATACCGGTAAAATATATGGATAAGGCTCAAAAAACGCCGGCAATGACGTATCTGTGCGGCTGTTTTTTGAGTTTTGCCGTGTTTGAGGTGACGGCTGTTCCGTTTATTTTGCTTGAAAAAAGCTTTACCGCGCTTGTTATTGCGTATACGGCGATTATTGTAGTATTGTTCGTATATGCGTTGTCTTGCGCGAAAGGGACGGTTGCGGCGTATATAGAGCAGATAAAGGCGTTTCGTGCCGAAACGTTACATATAAAAGCCGGGTGGGCGGCAGCCATTATCGTTATAGGCATGCAGATGGCATATGCAGTGATGTTTGAATACTATGATGGTGACGACGCGTATTATATAGCCATGGCTGTGCTGACTGACACGTTTGACACGATGTATCTGCGGGATGCATACTCAGGGTATCTGCGTCCGCTTGATGCGCGCCACGCGTTATCACCGACGCCGGTTTATCAGGCATGGCTTTCAAGGCTCAGCGGTATTGCACCGGCGGCAGTGGCTCATACAATGCTCGCGGCGGCGTGGCTCCTGCTTATGTATTGTGTCATATCGCAAATCTGCGCAAAGCTTTTTGACAGAGACAAAAGAAAATACAGACCTGTGTTTATGATATTTATTGCATTGTGGTTTGCATTTGGAAATATATCGCTGTATACGGCCGAAACCTTTGCGATGACAAGGACATGGCAGGGAAAGGGACTTATGGCGGGGACAGTGATTCCGGCGTTGTTTTTATGTTTCTTGAATCTGGCGGAAGAAAAGGTTGACAAGGGTAGCTTTATGCTGCTTGTATGTGTTGTTTTGTCAGCCGTTTTTGCGACGAGTGTATCCTTTATGATTATACCTACTGCGGTAGGGCTTGCCGCAGTGTTTATAGGCATAAAAAAAAGAGAGATTAAAACTCCGGCTTTGATGCTTGCGTCATGCGTACCGTGTATTTTGCTGGGGGGGATTTATCTTGTTATGCGCTGACGGATTTGACAGTCTGCCGAAGATGAGGTGTTGGAGTGTTAAAAACGATTGAAAAGATATGCGAGGACGTTATCTTATACAATGGAAAAAGTATAACGCTGTTGATTTTTTTGGCTGCGCTTATATTTTTATGGTTTTTTGAAAAAAATAAATGCGTGAGGACAGCGCTCATATATCTTTCCATTGCGGAATTGATAATATTTGCCTGTCCGATATACGCATGGATTGGCATGAAAATAGATGAGGCGATATATTACAGGGTGTTTTGGGCGCTCCCGGTCGGAATACTTGTGTGTTATGCGCTTGTTTTGTTTGTGTCGCACTTTGATACATTCGGCAAAAAGGCAGTGGTGGCAGTGATGGCTGTGCTCCTGATTGGATTGAATGGTCGCCTCGTATATACAAACTCGCTTCATTTCAGGTCGTCAAATGCGTACCACATTCCTGCTCAGGTAATTGAACTTGCCGATGCGCTCAAGCTCGATAATTATAAACCGATAGCTGTGCTGCCCGCGGAGCTTTTACCGTTTTTCAGGCAGTACTCGGCGGATGTTTTTACACCATATGGCAGAAATATGATTGAACCGCAGTGGAATTTTAAGAGTGAGCTTTACGACGCGATGGAGGGCAATCCGCAGGAATATGATGCCGCTAAGGTGGCAGAGTGTGCGAGAAATGAGAATTGCGCATATGTGGTGCTTTCCAGCGCAAAACAGATAAAAGGCAGCATGGAGGAGCAGAATTACTTTTTGCTTAACTTTGTGCAGGGGTATTTTATTTACATGGATTGCAATTACTATGAAATCTACAAGGAGAGGAACCTGCTTGACGCGGACGTTATAGAGCGCAAGGAGGCTGTGTCGGCGCAGCCGCAGGCGTGATAAGGCGATAGAGTGGGGAATGTGAAATATGATTAAGAATGTTCAAAATATCATATTGCTGCAGGGAGTAGTGATTATATACACAATATCGGGCATTATGTCAAAAAATGCTTCGGCAAGCGGCGACAGACCTGTAAGGCTTATTCTGTTTCTGGGGCTTGACTTGATGTTTCTCGGTATATATGCGATTTTGTGGCAGCAGATGATAAAGCGCTTTGAATTGTCCGTCGCGTATGCAAACCGCTCGATGGCGATATTGTGGTCTATGATATGGGCATTTGTGTTTTTTCATGACGATATAACAGTCAAAAACATAATCGGGGTACTTTTAGTCGCTGTGGGGACTTTTATAATAAATACGGACACATGTGAGAAAACAGATAATGCACGGAGACAAGACAATGATTAACCGTTATATAATTTGTATGATTGTGTCTGTGGCCGTGGCATCGCTGTCGCAGATACTTTTGAAAAAAAGCACATTTTGCGAGTATGGTTCTGTTATAAGAGAATATGTCAACCCGTATGTTTTGGGCGGATATTGCCTGATGCTTGTGTCGATGCTCATGACTGTGTATTCATATAGTGGCGTTGACTATAAAAACGGACCTGTTATTGAGTCGCTTGGAAATATTTACGTGCTGATTTTGAGCCGTTTGTTTTTTAAAGAGCGCATAAGCCGTATGAAAGTCGTCGGAATAGCTTGTATTATGCTTGGAATTGCGGTATTTTATTCATAAAGAGGAGAACCGAAAGGATAGGGATATATGAAGAAAAAGAAAAGCTTTGGATTGTATGGCACAAATAAGAGAAAGCAGCCAAAAAGAAATAACAGATATGAGATGAATTATGAGGATTACGAGGATTATGAAAATGACAGCGACGGTATAGATGACGATGATGAATATATAGTGGAGTATCAAGGCGGTTATGAAACTGAGGATTATGCTGAGGATACGGGAAGCTACTATAAGAATGCTGAGGAATATGAAGACGACGGTGAGTATTATGAGTCAGAGGAATATGCCGATGATGACATAGAGTATGAAACGGAAGGATATGCCGATGATATAGAGGAGTATGAAACGGAGGAATATGCCTGCGAGACCAAGGAGTACGAGGCGGAAGGGTATGCCGATGATGTAGAGGAGTACGGGTCAGAGGAATATGCTGATGCCGACGAGTATTATGAGTCAGAAGAATATATCGATGACTGTGAGGAATATGCGGCAGAAGAATATGCTGATGAGACCGAGGGATATGAGGCAGAGGAATATATCGATGCAGCCGAGGAGTATGAGCCGGAGAGATATGACAGCGATGTTGAGGATGAGTACGAATCGGAGGAATATGATTTTGCCGAGGAGTATGAGACTGACGAATATAACGGATATGACGATGAATACTATGCGGCTGACAAGCATACGTATGGCGGCAAGGTCGGTAGATTTTTGGCGTTGCTTATAGAGCGGGTAAGAAATGCGGCGGCTAATCTGACTGCGTTTGACATTATTGTGGCAGCGACGGGCATAGTCGTGTTGGTTGCGGGTATTGTTACATTCAGCATCTTTCACGCGGGGAAGCAGGTTGAGGAGCAGATAGCGGCTATATCACCAATAGGGGACGAGCTGATAAATACGGGAATAGTCGGCGATGACGGACTTATAGCAATGACAGGGGCAGCGCTTTCGGGGCAATTTATATCGGGTGAGACTGTCAAGGAGGAGAGCTCTGAGACTGAGCAGGGAACCGAAGCAGCCGATTCGGGCAAAGTGAGTGTCAACTTTGTTTCAATAGAAAAGGATTTAAAGATACGCTTTACAGATTCGGAAACAGGTGAACTCATCACAGGCACGGCATTTGAGGTAGTGCTTACAAGCTCTAAGGGCAAGCAGCTTGTATTGACCGATGACGATATGGATGGCATTATCTATGCAACCAATGTCACTCCCGGTGTGTTTGAAGCCGTCATTACTTCGACGGATAAATATAAATTTCCGTCCACGGCGCAGAAAGTCACGGTCAAGGACAAGGTCGAGTATCTCGTAATAAATATCCAGGATGAGGTAAAAAAGGAATCTCAGATTAATGTGGCAGCAGAGGATACGCAGAAACAGGACGCGGCAAAAGAGGAGGTAAAGCTTACAGATACCGTCGAATGGGTGGAATCCACGAGCACGCCGATAGACGGTACGGAGAGCTATATTCTCGTGGACAAGGATACGATAGCGGACCCGTCAAAGTCGGCACAGCTTGGGAAAAGAATGTTTTTTGATGCGCCTAATGTGACTGTTGAGCCGTCGGAGCTTTCGCTTTTTGTAAACGGTACGGCGCAGCTTAAGGGTTCAAGCTTTGAGAATTCGGAAACTGAGACTGAAAAAGTAGAATATTCTTACAAATGGGAGTCGTCGGAGAGCGGCATCGCGTCGGTAGACGGGAGCGGAAATGTAACGGCAAAGGCGAAGGGAACGGCAAAGATTACGTATACTGTCACTAAGACTACCACGCCGATTAAGCCCGCTGAAACGAAACAGGAAAAGAGAGTAATATCGAAAGAGGAATGGGAAAAACTGTCGGATGAGGACGAAAAGAGTAAGTGGACAGAAGAAACTGGTGAGAATAGCGAAACACAGTATTATCAAACGGTTGAGGTAACTACAGAAAAGGAATACGGCTCTCCTGTGCCGGAAACAGGCAGTGCTGTCTGCAAGGTAACGGTAAGCGAAAACGGCATCAAATCAGGCACGCTTGAATTGAAGAAAAGCGCTGACAGCTGCGCTGTGGGAGCGACACTTACGGTAAGTCCGTCAAAGCTTGTATATACGAAAGACGATGGCAGCACACAGACGCTCACGGAAGGATTTCCGTCTGTGTCATGGTCGAGCGCGGATAAGACAGTGGCGACGATAGATGACAAGGGTGTGGTCACAGGCGTAAAGACTGGCTCGACTACTGTTAAAGGCATAGTCACTGTGAAAAATTCCGCTGGTAATGATATCAGCATAGAGGCGGCTGTTACTGTGACAATCACTGATGCGCCAGTATTTTCGCTTGTGCTTGACAGGACTGACGGCGTATATCTGGCAGTCGGAGGCGAGACAACGCTGGTGGCGACAGTATCAAACGCTAAGTCGGATTCGGGAGTCACATGGACTACTTCCGACAAGAAGATTGCTACGGTAGATGAAAACGGTAAAGTCACAGGTGTAGCAGCAGGCAGCGTCACCATTACAGCGACTACCAAAGAGAAGAACACGGATGGCAAACAGCTCACAGCTACCTGTAAGGTTACGATAAATTCTGACGCAATGAATGATACGACGACGAAGCTCAAGGATAAAAATGGCAATCAGATTTATATAAAGGATAGCGAAGGCAATTATAAGGAAGCTGTATATGCCGATTACTTCACGGCAAAAGAATTTTATATGAAGACGGATGGGAATTTTGCATACACAGGCTGGCAGACAATAAACGGCAGGACATATTACTATGACAAAAACGGCAATCCGGTCACAGGCACGCAGATAATCCAAGGCGTTACATATAATTTTGGTTCGGACGGAGCGATTGCGACTACAGTAAATGGCTCTACTTTTGGCATAGACATATCGCGTCACAACGGAAATATAGACTGGAACGCGGTCAAGGCATCAGGTGTGGACTATGTAATCTTGCGTTGTGGATACAGAGGCTCTGCTACGGGTGTATTGATTGAGGATGAAAGTTTTAAGAAAAATATCAAGGGTGCTACGGCGGCTGGCCTTAAGGTAGGCGTATATGTATTCTCGCAGGCTATAGATGAGGTAGAGGCAGTCAAGGAGGCATCGCTTGCGGTAAGCCTTGTAAAAGGCTATAAGCTGACATATCCTATATTTATCGACACGGAATCGAGCGGTGGCAGGGCTGATAAGATAGATAAAGCGACAAGGACGGCAGTAGTAAACGCATTCTGCCAGACAGTGGCAAGCGCGGGGTATCAGGCAGGCATTTACGCCTCAAAGACATGGTATGAGGACAAGCTGAATATGAGCGCTGTCGGCAATTACAAGATATGGCTTGCGCAGTATGCCGCAAAGCCTACATATAATAGCAAGTATGATATGTGGCAGTATTCAAGCAAGGGTACAATCAGCGGCATAAAGGGAAATGTGGATTTAAACTGGAGCTATATGGGCTATTAGTGGACTTAATAATACATATTCCAAATATAAGTAGTAGGGGAAATATCTGCCCGGCGTAAAAGAGTTTACTGTTCACTTAATCTGTGCTATTATATAATCAACAATAAAACTAAAATCTGACATACGGAGGAAGAATGAAATCAACCAGCACACCATATGATGATGTGTTCCGAACCCTGCTGAACGATTGCAGCAAGCTGATAATACCGCTTATAAACGAAGTGTTTGGAGAACATTACACAGGAAATGAACGGATAGTGTTTTCGCCAAATGAACATTTCATAAATCAGCAGGACGGAGAGGAATACGAATGCATTACGGACACGAAATTTAAGATAATAGGAAAAGAAACAAAAAATTACCATTGGGAATGCCAAAGTACTGCGGACAGCAGCATGGCAGTCAGAATATTTGAATATGCTTCCCAGATAGCGCTTGACGAGGGAGAAATAAGCGTAAACCGATTAACAGTGACATTTCCACATTCGGCAGTGCTTTACCTAAGAAGTAGCAAAATGACACCTGATGAAATGCATATAGAGATAAAAACGCCAGGTGGCAGCATAACCTACAGCATACCCGTGATGAAAATGCAAGTGTATACCATAGATGATATTTTTGAAAAGAATCTGCTGTTTCTCATACCGTTTTATATATTTACACATGAAAAAGAACTGGAAGAATGTGATAAGAATGAGGATAAGCTGGAAATATTAAAACAGGAGTATGAAGACATAAAAAAGCGTCTGGAGGACAAGACGGTTGAAGGCGAAATAGATGAATATACAAAATGTACGATTGCTGATATGTCAAAAAAAGTATTAGAGCATTTGGCTGACAAGTACGAAAATGTTAAGAAGGGAGTTGGTCTTGTTATGGGAGGACGGATTCTTGATTATGAGGCGAAGACAATAAAAAATGAAGGTTTGCGTGAAGGCAAGAGTGAAGGCAGGAAGGAAGCAGCACGAAATTTGATACGTGCGGGAAAAATGTCGTTGGAGGAAATATCCGAGTGCGTAAATCTGACGCTTGACGAATTGAATGTTCTGGCTTCAGAAGGAGCAGTCAAGCAGGGAAATGCGCAGTGAATGGATTTTAATTAACTCAATATATTGTGAAACGCTATTGCAAAAAGAAAAAAGGTGCGCATAAAAATTGCGCGCCTTTTTGTATGTCTATTTGGAACGCATTTTGACAGAAAACTTTATCCTACCCAAACATAAGAAAGTGTGCTACAATACATTTGGCT
>CANQHZ010000019.1 GCA_947623805.1 uncultured Lachnospiraceae bacterium
CCTTGCTAACACTAAAAAGGTTATTATACCCCCCTCCCTCATACAAATCCGACACCAACACCACCATAGTCCTATACGGAAACTCAATCAGCGACTCACAATACGCCAGCGCTCCCGCAATATTAGTCCCGCCCCCAAGCTGCACACTCATCAACACCTCCACAGGATCGCTCACATACCCGCTCAAATCCACAACATTAGTGTCAAAAATCACCAGCTTAGTATCCAGCATAGGCAGCTTTGCAAAAATCCCCGCCATAACCGCACTGTGAATAACTGAATCCATCATCGAACCGCTCTCATCAACACATATAACAACACGCCACTGGTTATACTTCTTCATACGCGCACTAAAATACACCTGCTTCAGCAAAAGCTGCCCATTCTCCGCGTCATAATTCTTCAAATTCATACGTATAGTCTTTTTCATGTCAAGATTCCGCGCCGAACGTACAGGGCTGCTCTCACTCCTGTTAAGCCTCCCGAAAAACGACTTCCTAAAATCCTGCTCAAGCTTTTCCATAAGCTCATCAGCAATCCTTTTAACCAGCTCACGCGCGACATTAAGCGCCTCGCCCTTCATAAGATGCTTTAAGCTGAGTATCGTCTTTAGCAGCTCCTTATTCGGCTCAAGCTTTTTTAATACCTCTGGATCGGACAAAAGCTCCGTCATATTATATTTTTCAAGCGCATGGCGCTCCATAATCTCCACAGTGCGCTTAGGGAAAAGCGTCTTTACCTTCGCCAGCCACCCAGGCACGGAAAGCTTTGAATCCTCCCTGCCGCCGCTCCGCTCCTTCCTTATCTCCTGCTCATCGCCGTACTCCCTCGAATACAGATAGTCAAGCGCCTGCTCCATATCCACAAGCCTTAAATCGTCCGAAAAGCTTATCTGCTCCGCCGCATATCTGCCAAGCGCAAGCCGCCACCTGTTCATTATCTCCTGCTCGTCAGCCATCGTCCCTCTGCCACCTCCTTAGGACAGAAAATATCAATTCTCCACCATAGTCCTTATCCCAGCATCTGCGCCTTTGCATACTCGTCAAGCTGCCGCCCGTACTCATACCACTCAGGCAGCACCTCATTAAGCTCTGTAATATCCTTCTTCTCTTTCCCATGAAGCCTTGCTGCGCTGCCCGCTATCTTGTCAATCTCGGCAGGCGTAAAATAAGTAAACGCCAGCCTAAGCTGCGGCAGAAGCTCCATAAACTCGCCGCTCCCCACAGCCCCAAAAAACTCATCAAGCAAGCCTACTATACTGTCCCCGATAAACACCAAGTCCTTCGCCGTGCAAAACAATCCCCTGAAAAATACCGCCATCTGCATAAGCTGCTCCCTTGTCCCCGTCAGATACCCTCGGCAGATATTTTCCACAGTCCCAGAATCAGCGCGCCCGCTGCCGTACAAAATCCCGTAAATGCACCCATTCAGCCCCGCGTTTATATTCTGCGTCCTGCACATTTTGTCAAGCGCGTCAAAATAATCCTCCCTCTCCTGCCCCATATCAGAGGTTTTCCTCCCCGTAATCTGGTACAAAAGCTTCAAAGCGTCCATGCATTCCGTCAAAGTATCGTCCTGAATACACGCCATGGAAGGCAGCAGCGAAATTAGCTTTCTCACAGCCGTATGGAGCAGAGCGCCAAATTCAAGCCCTGTCTCATACAGACCGCCAAGCTCGTCAAGCATCACAAGCGACCTGAGGGCATCAGTTATCGAATAAAAGTCCGTATCCTGCAGAATAAGCTCATGCACCCTGTCATACACGGCATCAAGCTGCTGCGACAAGCCCATCTCAAACACCTGCGTAAGAAGATATGCCGCATCGCCCGCGCCGTTTGCTTTTTTCAGGCGTTCGCCCACAAGACTTGCGGACGCCTCCTCCACAGTGCCGCCATGCACTGAAACATCTATCAGCGCGGAATGGACATTTATGCTCCACTTGTATTTCCACACCTCGCGAAGAAGATTTTTGTCCTTTTTGAGCTGTAAGTTTGGTCCTTTGACGCGCCTTGCAAATTCCGTGTCCAGAAACACCATTCTATGCAGGAACATACTAATCTGCCTGTGCTTTTTCCCTGAAAAAATAGAGAGCGTCAATTCATTTTCAAGCGTCGTATCGCATTTGAGTCCAAAGCTTTTGCACTGCATGTTAAAATCCGTGATTATCGGCGGCACGTCAGCTCCGTCACAGAGCTTTCCCGAGCCGCTGCCTGTCATAAGCCTGCGCAGCGTTCTCACAGGCATATCAGTAGCGATATTGTACTCACCCTTCACATATGATGCCAGCACAGCATCAAAAAGCTCATACGCTCCCGCCTCGCGCTTGTTCCTAAGCTCACTCAGCCCACGCGTCATCTGCAGGGCGCATATCTCATCATATGTGGAAAGACAGTCTTCGCTTTTCCTTACTTCCTTGCCGACAGCCACAAGCATATCAAGCACTGCCGCTTCATACGGCTTTGAAATGGCAGCCTGATTTTTAATGCCGTTCCATATTTTCAAGTAAAAGCCCGCAAACGGCATGCCGCTCGCATAACCGTTAAGCGCGTCCGCAGCCTCCATTGAGTAGGGCATCATGTAAACGCTCTGGTTTTTGTCTATGTCGCTTTTTTTCACCCTTTTTGCCTTCGCGCCCGCTTTAGCATTGTTTTCCTCCGACAAAAGCTTTGCAAGCGCAGGCGTATGAAACCCGCCTGTCACTACAAGTATGCGCTGTTCTTTTCCGTCTCCGCATTTATGCTTGTCCGCCCACTGTATTATGCCCGACGCCATGTGCTGCTCACGCGCAAGACACCCCTCCTCCGCAAGCTCCTCATCTGGCGTATTCTCCCTTGCAAGCGCACAGTACGTAAGCAAATGCGAAAACCACGTCTTGCTGTCTTCATAAAGTCCGTTTATCTCAAAAAATTTTTCCCAAAATTCGTCAAAACTCCTAAGCCCTGTCTTTTCGCAGAGCTGTTTTAAGTATTCGTTTCGCGTGAGCAGATAGTCGTCATTGTAGCTGTTTTTGGCGTCATCCTTTAAAAGCCCTCTGCCCTGGGCTGATGCCGCAAGTATTTCCCCATAAGACAAATCTATAAACGCGCTGCTTATGCCTTTTTCGCCTGCCGTGCGCAGCGCCTCCAGCTCTGGGGAATATTCCAAAAACGGATAGTAGCACTTGTAATGCTGTTTGTCCTCGGATATGATGCCTGCCTTGTCATGATAGGCATAATATATCGCAAACGGCGCATGTGTTTCCTTATCCGTCATAATCGGGATAAGCGAATTGGCATTGTCTGGTCCTTCTATCAAGACGGCGTCGGGATGCCATTTTTCTATCACGTCCCTTACATGGAAAGCGCACGCGGGGCTGTGATGGCGTACTGGCAGAAGCCTTATTTCAGCCATTTCCTTGCTTCGTAATACTCTTTCCATAATCCACCCTCTTTGGCGCTCTTGTCCTTGATCACCGTGTTGAAATATCCCTTTACTTTTTCCAAATCCTCTTTATTTTCCTTGGAAACGGCGCCCACCAGATTTTGCACAAGACAGTCAACGCTCATTCGCGAATCACCGTAATAGTAACCCGTGAGCATTGTCTGATAGTACACAGATACCGCCTCCGCCGTACTCATAACAGATACGGGCTTGTCAATCCTGTGTCCCATCGAAGATACGCCCTCCCTGAGCTCATGGTATGTAGATGCAAGCAGCTCCGCCACGTCCTCGTCCGCTTCCATTTTTATGTTGTTTTCGTCGGCAAGCTTTGCCACTTCGTTTAAGATAATCTGCTTTTCCATTGACGCTTCCCTTACGGGCATGACTGTCTCGAAATTAAAACGGCGCTTCAACGCGCTGCTCATCTCGTTTACGCCCTTGTCCCGCGTGTTCGCCGTGCCTATCACGTTGAAGCCCTGGCGTGCAAAAAGAAAACCGTCGTCGCCAAGCTCGGGCACATTAAGCACCTTGTCGCTGAGCACGCTTATAAGGCTATCCTGAATTTCCGCGGGTGTCCTTGTAATCTCCTCAAAGCGGGTGAGTATTCCTCTTTCCATTCCCACATAGAGCGGCGACGGCACAAGGGCTTCGCGGCTCGGTCCTTTGGCAAGCAAAAGCGCGTAGTTCCACGAATATTTTATCATATCCTCCGTAGTGCCTGCCGTGCCCTGTATCGTGTTGGTGCTTACCCCGCTTATCGCCGCGGACAAAAGCTCAGAAAGCATCGTTTTTGCCGTGCCTGGCTCGCCCACGAGCATAAGCCCGCGGTTGCCCGCGAGCGTGACTATGCAGCGCTCCACAAGCGCGTCGTTGCCAAAATACTTCTTTTCGATTTTGTATTCCTTTCCGTTGTACTCAATAGGCTTTGGGGTTCCCAGAATAAAAGTCCTTACCGCCTTGGGCGACATTTTCCAGTTTTCAGGCACTCTGCCTGTGTCAGTGCCCCTTAACGCCTCAAGCTCCTCCTTGTACCGCTCCTCTACGGGGGGTTTGATTGTTTCCTGCATAATTAGACCAGTTCCTTCCTATAATTTATTTTTTATGTATCTGCCAACGTTCGTTTAATAATGTAGCATCACGACTGCTCTTTACAATTGCCCATTTTATTTTATCAATACACCAAAAGCAAAGTAACAATCCCCGCTACAGCCCCAAGCATTGCAGGCTGGACTATTGTTATCGCAGAAGTGATAATACGATTTCGCTTGTAAAACCTATTTTTCTTAACATCAATCAGCACCTGCGCCATTCCCTGCATGGTACACAAAAACACTCCCGCAATTACGGCATAGTACACTGGAAATGTGACATTTCCCATACTCTCATCTGTCTTAGCCTCCTCTGTCCCTATGCGTTTTATGTCAAGTCTGAAAGTCGTTTTCCCTGTCATATGAGGTCTTAGCGCTTCATAAACGCTGCTTTCGGTCAATCCTTCAAATCCCTCGCAACCTGCCATATACTCCGCAAACCACGAATACGCCTCCTTTTCAAAAAGCGTGCCGTAAAGCACTTCATCAACTATACGCGCCGTCACTGCATCGCCGTCCTCATAAACAGTGATTAAATTCCTCGAATTACTGTCTGCGAAAGCATCCTCCAAATTCTGCGGCAACACATAACCGCATTCCACATCACCTGAAAGCACAAGCCGCTTTACCTCGCCCTCATTCTCACACACGACAAAACTAACAAGTCCGTCATACTCTGAAAGCTCACTTTCAAACACTCCCGTCTCATCATACACTGCCGTATATATGCGCGTTTGTGACGCCCTTTCCGCCGATGCCACAGCCGCCGAAACTGCCACAGTAATCCCAAGGCACACCCAGAGGCTCTTTTGATGAATAATCCTTTTAAATAATATAAAAAACAACTGCGTTTTAAATGACACATATGTCACTTTATGCATAGGAATTAAATCATCCTCGTTTCCCAAGTAAGGCATTGTCGCCCATGCCAGGAGAAGACACACAACGCACCATATTAAAAGTCCTGTAATAGCCTCCGAAAACCTGCCCATGTTCCCTGTAAAAAGCATTGTAAAGCCTGACCTCAAATAAGATGCGGGCAAATATTTCCCTATTCCAATAACTATGTCAGGCAAAAGCGGCGTTGGAATAAAGCAGCCTGCCATATACCCCTGAAAAACCGCCAATATGCCGAAAACGACGAGCGCCCCCTGCGCTTCCTCAACAAGCTGATACACAAGCTGCGCATAAATCGCCGCAAATAAAAGGCACACCATCGTCACTGCCAAAAGCTCCACAGCATTTCTTCCCGAAAACGCATACGACAGCAAATCCCTGACCTTTGGAAACAACGGCAGCAAAAACGGCACTGCCAATATAATCAAAATAAGCGGCAGTGCAGCCATAGCGCGGCACAAAAGCTGCATCAAATATGTCACGCCCGCACGCCGCTTTATCATCCGCTGCTGCAGCCTCGGGCGCTTGCTGAAACCCCCAATAAACATACCCGCCAAAAGCGCAAGCAAAGCAAGAAACGCCCCCGCATAGTACACGGCGTAACTGTTGTTTTCCGTGGCAGATAAAAGCTTTCTTTTAAAAAGTTTCTCCCTACCCCCCACCAGCTTCAGATTAAATCGGTTTATGTCATCATACATTGACTGCAGACGCTCACCCTGCCCGAATTTGACACTTAAATCCGTCGCCGCATAAATCTGCGCCTGCGCCGTCTGCAGCATGCCTATCCCGGAATTGGCAAGCTCCTCAAAAATCCTGCTGCCCGTGACGTTTTCCCCCGCGCCATTTGCCGCGCTCTTGGGAAGATAGACAGTAGCAGGCGTATTGCTGCCCGAAAGTATCTCCTCCACCACATTTTCAGGCAGAACTATAAGCGCCGAAAGCTCGCCTTCTTCAAGCCTGCTTTTCCCGTCAGCCACAGTCATTTTTTCAAGACTGCAGAGGCTCTTGACGGACTCCATACTCTCTACATATGAAATGGCAAGCCGTGTGAGCATATCATCATTTGCAGCATAGCCTATCCTGACCAGTGGCTCGCCACTGCTTTCCTCAACGTTATTAAACGCACAAAAAGCAATCATACCGATTATCGCAAAAAAAACAATAATTGGTACAACTGCCCTTTTCAAAACAACGGGCAGCATTGACGCCGCCCGCTTGTATTCTGTTTTCAGCCAGATTAAATTACTCATAACACTGTTCATTTTTACTGCTGCGCATAAAATCAGAACGATAGCGACTTGAGATTATTTCTATATTATCCTATATCAATAATAACTGTCCCCAAAGTCATATAAAACATTATAAATAAGCTCGTATATATCGTCCTCTGTCATATCAAATACATTTACGGAGTTAGCGGGTATCTCTATATCTCCGTCAAACGGCTCTACTAAAAGGCTGCCTGTCAAAATCAGCTCCTCATCATCAAAACTCAATGTCAGATTGTCAAGGTCTAGCGTGTAGCTCTCACCCTTTGTAATATCCGTAAACGCGCCGTTGCCCGTGAGCCCCATCGAATCATAACCCGCCTCAATTGTAATGCCAAAGTCAAATGAATTGTCCGAGTATGTCCAATCATTCCAAAAAGTCAGCTCCAAATCATCGTCACTATTGTCACCGTAAAAATCAATGCCTATATTATCACTGTAATTTTCATCTGTTACCTCTGCCACCCTGGTTAAGCTGATGCCTAGCTCCTCGCCGTCATCCGAGCCAAAGATTATATCTATGCTTACATCGTCAAGCGTGCGCTCCTCACCCTCGAAGTCCGCCGTAAACTCAAAATACCCGTAATCACCCGACATATCTGTCCTGTCGCACATTATCTGCAGAATGCGTCCCTCCTTGTCGAAGTACACGTTTATGACAAGGTCTTCGTCAAGCTGCATGCCAAGAAGCGTTTCCGTAACCTCGTCTATCTCATCCTTATAAGAGTCGTAGTCAGCGTCCTCGTCAACGTAATCAGCTAAGGATTTCTCAATCGTTTCAAGGTAGTAATCGCTCTCCATAATGTCATTCTTAATGCCTTCAAGAAATGCGTTTGCGTCGTCCTTGGCTATTGTGATGGTGATGCCGCTGCATTGCGTGGTCTTTCCTCTTACTTCAAATTCCTTTTTTTCCTTGAGCTTGGCATACTGTACTGTCTCCTTTATCTCTGACACACGCTGCGAAAGCTTGTCTATAAGCTCCTGCTCTGATTCAGAAAGGTCTGCGCCCGACGTAACCCCTTCAAGTATTGCCTCGCTGTAGTCCTCTGGAATTTCCTCGCCGATAAGTTCTCTCCATGCGGAATTATTATAATCCTCAACAAATGTCGCGAAGTCAAGGCTGTAAACGTCATCTGAAAGCATGGGAATATTAAGGTATATAACAGTATCGTCAACCGTAATATCAGCTATAGACATATTAAAGCCTGCGGCACCAGCGCTTATGCTGCAATTGCCCTGTTTATTCTTTGCATCTGAAACGCCGTCAAGCTCAACGCTTACATTTTCAATATCCTCTGAGGGCAGGCTGAATGATACATCAAGATTTACATGCGAAGGCTGCTCACTGATTCTCTCTGACAGCGCCTTGAAATCAATTTTATCTGAAATTGATGTAGTGTACGCCTTCATTTCCTCCAAGATATTGTCCATGCCTGCCTTTAACATATCTTCGGGATTTTTGCTGCTAAGATTTCTTACGGCAACTGCCACAATTCCGATTATAAGCACTACCGCCAATGCAGCGATAATTCCAATTATTATTCCCGCCTTACCTTTCTTTGGCTGCTGGTACTGCATTGCAGGATTAGGCTGCGGCTGACCATAGCTGTAGCTGCCATTCTGCGCCGGCTGATATGTCTGCCCATAACTGCCGTCTTGAGGCTGCTGTCCTTGAGCCGGCTTTTCCAAGCTTACTCCTCCGGATGCCGTTGTCTGTTGTCCGTTTTCTGTTACATTGTTGTTTTCTTCCACTTTTTCTTTTCTCCTCTTTGCTGCAAAACATTGCCTAAAGGCGGCCAAACGCCCTTTGCAATATTCCGCAATTACCTTTTTTAACTACTTGTTACTGAATTTCATATAGTAATTTTTCCCCTCTAAGGTTTCTGTCTATCTCACTACAGCCTCCCCCCTTGAGGGCATAAATCCTATCACATATATCAAGGTCGCTTTCCTCGTGCGTCGCAATCAAAATCGTGCCGCCCGACTGCCTGTAGCCTAAAAGCCACCTTCTAATATCCGCCTTTGCGGGCAAATCAAGCGCCGCGTCAGGCTCATCTAAAATTAAAACAGGCGGTTTTCCCGCCATTGCACAAGCTATGCTCACGCGCTTTTTCATACCGCCCGAAAGCCTTCCCGCTTTCATGCGGCACATCTTGTCTATACCGAGTGTTTTCAAAAAACCTTCATTTATCTCATGCTCCAAAAAACGCCTGTCACGATACCATATAAGCAGATTGTCCTTTACGCTGAGCTCAGGTATCAGATTACTCTCCTGCGGCACATATCCCGTATAATTTTTATACATCCGCCTATCCGCTTTTGCTCCGTCAAAAAATATCTCGCCTCTGTCCGCATCGCGAAGTCCCGACAGGATATTGAGCAGCGTGGACTTGCCACAACCGTTTGCACCGACAATTCCTACGCACTGCCCTGCGCCCGCCGACAAGCTTACGCCGTTTAGGACTATTCTCCTGCCGTATACGCTTACTATGCCGTCTGCCACAACACGCTCCATTAAATCCAAGCCCTCCACGTTTTTTCAAATCCGCCGCCAAAAAACTGTCTTTTACCCATTTGACAAAATCTGCTTTTCAAGGTCGTCAAAATCCATCTGCGAATACAAGTTTTCTTCCTTCTTCTTTGAACCCTTCTTTGCGGCTCCTGTCTGCTCCTTTTCCTTTGTCTGCGCCCCTTCATTAAAGCCGTTTTTCAGCAGAGTAAGCACATAGCCTACCTTGTTGTCCGCCTCTTTTTTCATTGTGTATGTAAGTATCTCAAAAAGCTGCTTGCGCGTGCGGTCGTTTGCCTTTGCCGTGCGTATGATGTCCTTTGCCTCTTTTAATGAGCAGCCAAGCACATCAATAATATCCTGCTCCTCCTCGGTCGCGATAAAGGATTTGCCGTTTTTGTCTATTGTTTCGTACTCTACTATTGTCCTGTTGCGCTTTACTTTCTTTACCTTGAAACGCACTGCGCCTATGCTGCGCTGTCCGCTGGGCAGCTTTTCATATATAAGCTCATACTCAAAGGAAATATCGGTATTGCCGTTAATCTCCTCATAGGATTTGTCAAGCATCTCGCGCTTGACATTGCCGTTTGCGTAAGAGTCGGGTATCTTCATCATTTTCCTCAACTCATCAAAAGAAATCGTAAATGTGCCGCCGTTAAAATTTTCTTTGTCCTTTAGCAGATAATACAGTCTTTTTGAATATTTCTTCGTCAGGTTCAACGGATATTCGATGCGGTAATATGCGCCTTGTTTTGCGGAAATTATCATTTCCTTTACCTCGGGGTGGAGGTCAAGCACTATCTTGCTGCGTCCCTCATCTCCGCGCTTTTTCTGGTATTTTATCTTGCTGAACCACGGATAATATATGTCTGTACCCTCGTCCTCCTTTAAGCGGAAGCCGAGCCCCTCAAATTTCTTGACTGCTTTTTGTAGATACGAGTATGCGTTTGACTCGTCCTGCAAGTTATAGAGATGCTTGACATCGCTAATGTTTATCTCGTAGCGCGTATTTTCCTCCGTGTCGTCGCCCTCGCCGACTATTCCCAGCAGAATGTCAAGTATGTCGTTCTGCCTGCGGTCCAAATCATATCTCGCCTCTATAATGGTCTGCGGCCTGAAAGCAACCTCCGTGCCGCCCATCTTTTTCTTACGATTCATCTGCTCACCTGCCCCTCAATGCTCAACCAAAAGGCTTGTGCCCTTTCTTAATAATAATCTAAAATGCGGTTAAAGGCAAATGTTTTTTGTATTTTGTTATCAATTGCCACATTTCAAATCTATATTAATCACTTATCCCATGCGACTATACCTTACCTCCTCATACCGCCCATGCAGCGCTTTCATTTCCTCATCACCCAAAAGTCCCGCATTTTTCTCCAATTCGGTCGGTGTTTCAGATGGGGCAGGCAGCTCTTTTCTATGCTTTCTGATAGTCCTTTTATACTGGCGCCTTATTCGCGCCGCCTCGCTGCCGTCTGTATGTTTCCTCACAAGCGATAATATTTCCTCCTTGTAAACGGGCTCATCTTCAAGCTCCTCAACCTTGTCGCCGTTGTCGTCTGTCTCACGCCTAAAATCCGCAAATACCTGACGCACAGCCATCACCACAGCATATAATACAAGCACGCCGACTATCGTTCCTATTAGCCAAAACAGCCCATTCCACATCTTTGAAAGCTCAGGGTTAGGCTCTGTCTCCTCCATAAGCTCAAGCATAGCGTTTCCCGCGCCCATGCCGTTTCCCTTAAACTTAAACTCACTATACATTTCATAAGGCACTGCCTCTGTCTCGCTAAACCACTCCCTTATATCCGTGTATTGCCTAAAACCCGCCAAAAATACAGACGGGACAATTGCAATCAAAATCAAAGCCGCATACGCGAAAATCATAGCCCCGCCTATTACATACACACGTTTCTTTGGTATTCCTTTCGTGCGCTTGTTCATATCAATATACTCGCCTGTAGTTTTCAAAAACCTATATGCAAGCACAACAAAAAAATAAACTGCCGCGCTGAAAAATGCCAAATCACACATGCTCTTTGAATTAAAACCCAGCCCCAGCACATACATCACAGCAAAATACCACACAAATGAAAGCGACGGGCTCTCAAAAAAACTTTTCGCACGCACAGCAAATGGGTCGTTGTCCCTCTCTGCCCTAATTCTAATCAGTCTGTCGTGAAACTGCTTTCCCACAATAAACAACGTCTCCATAATTATCCCCGCAGCATAAACCGTATCGCCCGTTTTCCATTCCCGCGGTATGAACGCAAAAGGCGCAAGCGCGGCAAGCATCAGAGTGCAAATCCCGATATAACCCGCAAGCGTCTTTACATGTTTTGACGCAAGTGACGTCACTACCACGGGCACAGCAATTACCAGGCACTTAGCATAAAGCACCACAGCGCCACCCTGCTGCGTAAGACTTCCCATAGCAAACGCCAACGGAATAAAAAGCGCAAATATAAGCGTAACATGAAACCATTCAACTATTTTCTTAAAGCACTTTATACCCCTAGCTATATTCAAGCCCTACACAGCTCCTTTCGGATTTATTTACCAGCAACTATCAGCACCTACTGCATTTCCCTATAATGCAGAACGATATTCTTACAGTCCGCAAACGGCGTCCGTCCAAAATTTCTATCCATTCCGCGCCTTACAGGACACACCACAATCGTCTGCCTCTCGCCCGCACAGCTCTTTATGTGCCGCAGCACTTCATCATTCAAATTCTTCGTAATAAATATAAGCACAGTATCCTCCGACACAGCAGCCTTTCCAAAAATACCGCAATACTCCACGTTTCCGTTCTCCACGCGGTAATCCGCCAGCATACGCTCCAGCGCAATAAGTCTGCTCTTTTGGCTCGTCGGCGCAAAGCCCGTGTCACAGTCTCCGCTCTCCATATTTCCGTTGAACCAAAAGCCCACCTCTATATTCTGCCGTATAAGCCTGCGCGACAGCGAGGCTGCTACCGAAATGCTTTCCTCCACCAAATCTTCATACTTCAAAATCCCATTATCCTCAACATCAAGGTAAATCATCGCCTTCTGCGAAAGTACGGAATCAAAAGTATTTACCATCAGCTCACCCGTCTTTGCGCTCGCTTTCCAGTTTATTGACTTCATAGGGTCGTCAGTAGTATAGCCGCGTATTGTACGGAAAGCAAACGGGTCCTCATAAAGACGTTTAGCGCACTGCAATGTTCCAAGCATGCGCTCGCATACAGCCATGATTTCCAACACATCTGTCATTTTTGGATAAACATAAATATCCGCACTACAATCAAGCGCACTTATCAAATGCTTTCTGTAAAAAAGCGCATAGGAGTTCAAATCCGCCTCCTCAATGCCATAATGCCCCCGCCGCCTGCAGGTAAGCGGTATCTCACGCGTGATTTTCTGCCTGCCAAGCACTGCAAAAATATCACGCTTGTATATATAGTCGCTGACATTCGTATTCTCCGTGTCCGCAAAATCCAACTCCTTAGATGTGTGAAAGCCCACCTCAATCACAGGCACAGGCATCGCCTTTCTGTTCTCTATAACCTCATACAGCTTTGTGGACTCGCCCGCATAAAGCGCATCAGCGCCAAACCACAGCCTTACGGTTATGTTTTTCGCCCAGTGCCGCCTGTAGTACCACTCCCACAAAAAAGTAGCAATAAATATGCCAAGCAGAAAAAATATTATCATCTTCTTGTCCAATCCTCTGTCGGCAGCGCCACGCTGTCAAGCAGCCCCTGCACAAACGCCCTTTTCTGCATCTCGTCAAACTCGCCTACAAGCCTATGGCACAGCACATAAAGCGCCACAGCCTTAATGTCCTCTGGCACTACATAATCTCTACCGTTCACCAGCGCATACCCTTGTGACGCGCGCAGCAGCGCAAGCGTTCCTCTCGGGCTTACACCCTGCGGTACAGCCGTTCCCGTATGCTTTCGTGTCGCCTGCACAAGCGACACGATATATCCTCGCAAATCATCATGCACATACACGGCGCGACAATTCGACTGCAGTCGCCTTATTTCCTCGTCGGTACATACCGCATTCACGCTTTCCAGCGGCTCGTCATGTATAAAACGGTCAAGCATCATGCGCTCCTCAGCCTCGCTCATATTTCCCATGCTTATCTTCATCAAAAAACGGTCAAGCTGCGCCTCGGGAAGTGGAAAACATCCTATGGTTTCTATTGGGTTCTGCGTTGCTATCACAAAAAACGGCGCAGAAAGCTTTCTTGTCACTTTATCTACAGTGACCTGTCCCTCCGCCATACATTCAAGCAGGCTCGATTGTGTCCTCGGCGTAGCCCTGTTTATCTCGTCAGCTAGAAGTATATTGGTAAACACGGGCCCCTCTTTAAAGGTAAATTCGCCCTTCTCCTGATTAAAAAACGACAGTCCTGTCACATCGCTGGGGAGTAAATCAGGCGTAAACTGAACTCTGTCAAACCTGCACCCCATAGACTTTGCAATCGTCTTGGCAAGCACGGTTTTTCCCGTACCGGGCACATCCTCTAAAAGCACATGCCCATTAGCCGCTATCGCCGCAAGCATAAGGCGCGTGACCTCCTCCTTACCTATTATCACCCTTGCAACATTTTCTTCTATTTTTGACAATACGTCATTTATATTCGTGTCCACTCTTACCTCCGTTTCCGCCCATCTTCAAAAAACACTGCAACCATTCAATACCTTAATATCGCAGGCAGCAGACCATTTAAAAATCGCTCCGCGATTGGCCTGATATGTTCATAATCCCGCATTACAATTCATAGAATGTACAAATGCTTTCAAAAGGAGAACCTTTTTAGGTTATGAAGGATTATATTGAAGAAAGAGCAATCAATATTGCTATGTATATTATTGAAAATAACGCCACAGTCAGGCAGACGGCAAAAGCCTTTGGCATCAGCAAATCCACAGTGCACAAGGACGTCACGGCACGCCTTATGCTGGTAAATCCATCACTCGCCAAACAGGCGCGAGCCGTCTTAGACGTCAACAAATCTGAACGCCATATCCGCGGAGGACTTGCCACTCGTGAAAAATATCTGCATAAAAGTGAAAGCGCGGGCTAAACAAGCCCGCACGATACCTCCGCCATTAATCTTCCGACTATTATCATCAAGCCCAAATCCGTCACACCAAGCTTAGGCGCTCTGTTGAAAAATTCAAACGAAACCACAGCCCCCGGCTTATCTTTGTCAAACGCCATGCATTGCACAAATTCGCGTGTTTCCTGCAATTCATAAAGCTTATGCACATCCGGAAATGCGTTTTTCAGACGGATAATATTGCTCTCCACATAAACTCCGTTCTCATCAAAAAAGTCCAGATATGCCTGATTTTCAATGCAGGGAAGCCTGTCAATCGGGTTTACATACCTGCCGGAAGAAAGCGTCCTTTCCATATTTTCCCCTTTAAAAATCGCTATCCCGTCAATATCAAAATAACTCCTGAGCATTTCCATGGCATTGTCCAAAGCTTTCGTACCCTCACGATGCAGTGAAATCACTACGCGCGACATAACCTCTGACTTTCTATGGTCGCTTACTATTGACTTAATTCCGACACTTCTGTCATTTTTTGTATCACTTTCCAGGCTGCCATGCTTTTTCTCGTCATATATGATAAACCTGTTTTTACCCTTTGCCTTTGCTATGTACAGTGCCTTATCCGCCCTCTTAAAAAGTTCCTCATAATTCGCGCCATCATCGGGGTACTTTGCCACACCTACTGATGTGGTAATTGTGAGCGAATCTTTCATATCCTGATATGTCCACTGTATATGCTTTGAAATTACTTTCAGTATACGCCTTAACTCCTCCTCACTCGACACTCCATCAAACACACACATAAACTCATCGCCGCCAAAGCGCCCTACCATTCCGCGCGAATCAAGGACGCTGCGCATTATCTCCGACACCTTTAGCAAAACCTCATCGCCAAACATATGTCCATAGCTGTCGTTCACGCGTTTGAAGTCGTCCACGTCCATTATGGCAAGATAGAGTGGTTTGTCTTCCTGTATCTTTTCCACGGCATATTCGTTTATCGCGCGCTTATTGAGCACGCCCGTGCCAGGGTCTATAGCGCCGTCTGTCAGATAGTAGCTTGTCTGCTCCTCCACAGCGTCAATGTTATTCATAAGTCCTATCGCCATTGTGCGTGAATTGTTTTCGTAAAGCGTGCTGCCCTTTATTTCATACCTGCCTTGCGCGCCATCGATTATCAGTTCCGCATCAACATCTGCCCCGAAACGGTCGAGCCCTTTCTTTAACGCCTCGTACAGCACTTCAAACTCGCCCTTCTGCTTTTTCGTAAATGTAGATGACGCGTCTATTCTTTCGCGCATGCTGTCGAGCGGCATTTTGAGCAATGTCTGGCTTTTGATGTTGGCATAGCGGTAAATATTCATCTCGTCAGTGGCAAAGGTATACTCAAAAAACAGCTTTCTGGAAAGGCTCATAAACTCCCTGTACTTCTTTACCAGTGACACATATTTGGCATATCTGTTTTTAATCGCCATAAAGTTGCAAAATTCCATGTCAAAAGACTTGAAATCGCCCATTACGACACCATTCAGACGACACTCAATATAAAGCACGGTATATCGGTCGTCAGCATCTTTCATGCGCACTATGCCGCATTGAAGCCCCTCGTCAAGATGCTTTACAATGTCCATGAACCCCTCCACGTCATTCGGATGAATAAGTTCAAGCATTGAATAGCAGGAATTTTTTCCTATGAAATGATAAAATGTTTCGTCTCCGTCCGCAAATTCAAAACCGTTTTTAAATGTTGCCTTGCCGTAATACGCCACATAACCGCTTGCGTTGTACTTGTACTCCGTAATATTTTCCATATGCACATTCCTTCGTGGTAATCAGTTATCAGTGTCAACCGCCTCAATCATATAAAACCTGCTGTCAAAATCCTGATATATGGAAGTCTGAGGATTAAATCCCGTGCCAGCATAGCTTTGACATAATTGTACACCACTTTTGTTTAAAATGGAACCCAAAAGCGAAAAATCTTCAATTTCGCCGTCAAGTTTCACAAACTTTGATATAATATTGTGCGTCACTGAATTTTGCTTAATGTGCACAGGTACACTCGTGTTTATCAAATCGCCCATTCTATGTATGTCATATTTGAGCTTTCTGTTGTAAAAATGATACTCCACCGTCTCGCAAAGCCCCTTTGTCCTAAAACTCCTATGTGAAAAATTCGGCAAGGCTAAGCTCTGCATCGTTATTCCCACAGCCTTTTTCCTGTCCCATGAAAGTATTTCCCAACGCACAGCGTCATTATCATACATTGAGCCCTTTCTGTTGCCACTCCCCAACCTGTAAAGCTGCCCAAACTGCAACACCTTGCGCCATTCCTTGTAAAGCTGTACCTGTTCCTTTATCTGCGCAAGCTCGTCTGACGACATATCGCAAAGATTGCACTCATAGCCAAGTATTCCCGCACTCGCTATGTTAAAGCGCGTTTCAAGTGGGGTAATCCTAAGTGTCTGATGATTGGGACAGCCTGACACATGAGCGCCTATTACGGACTGCGGATAGCCGTAGCTGTAGCCATTCTGGATATTCGCACGGCTCACAGCATCAGTATTGTCACTTGCCCAAATCTGCGGCATAAAGCATAGCATTCCGAGGTCAAAACGATTCCCGCCCGAAGCGCACGCCTCAAACAAAATATTCGGAAAACGCTCCGTAAGCTCCCCAAGCACCCTGTAAAGCCCCAGAATATACCTATGCGCAAACTCTCCCTGCCGCTCCGCCGAAAGCGCCCCGCTGTAATAATCGGACATATGGCGGTTCATATCCCACTTCACATACGACACGCCGCCACGCCTGAACACATCAGACATACTCTCTATTATATAATCCTGCACTTCGTTCCTTGATAAGTCAAGCAACATCTGGTTTCTGCCAAGCGCATGCGCCTTTTCGGGAATTGCCACAGCCCAGTCGGGGTGCTCCCTGTAAAGGTCTGAATCCTCGCTCACCATCTCAGGTTCTACCCATATGCCAAACCCAAGCCCCAGCTTTCTTATTTTTTCACTAAGCCCCTTTATGCCGTTTGGGAGCTTTTCCTTGTTATCGTACCAGTCGCCAAGCGAAGTCGTGTCACTATTGCGCTTTCCAAACCAGCCGTCATCAAGCACAAACAGCTCAATACCGACGCCCGCCGCCGCCTTTGCAAGCTGCAGCAGTTTCCTCTCACTTATGTCAAAATACATAGCCTCCCACGAATTTATCAAAATGGGGCGCTCCTTCTTTTTCCACTTGCCCCTCACTATATGGCTTCGCACAAATCCGTGCATATTTTCACTTATCCCCTGATACCCCGCATCAGAATACGTAAGCACAGCCTCCGGCGAACAAAAGCTCTCGCCTGCCTCCAGCCGCCACTCAAAGAAATCAGGATTTATACCCGTAATCAGACGTGTCTTGCAATGAGCGCCAATCTCAACACATTCCCTATGGTTGCCCGAATATATAAGGTTTACCGCATAGCACTCCCCACTCTCCTCGCCCGTCTCCAAATCGCAAAGCATAATAAAAGGATTTGCCTTATTTGACGAAAAGCCCGTAGACGAATCGCTCACATACTTTCCCCCATCAAGGACAAGCTCCGCCTTATTCATCTCCCTCGCCCAGTCGCCATGGAACGAAACCACCTTCGCCGCGCCCATATCAAGGTCGAGCTGCGCGCTCATAAGCCGTTTCACAATTATGACACTGCTGTCATTATTTATAACCCGCGCAAACCGCGTAATACAGTCGCACTCACAGTAAACATTATAGACAAGCTCCATAGCCGCGCCGCTGTTTCTGTCAGCAAGCTCTACTACAAGCGAAAAATCCCTGTCCGCATCTGCGTCATCATACGCGCTCGGAAGCCCGCAAGGAGCCACTCTTTCCTCACTCAGATGATACCCTTTGTACCTAAAATCACTTGTCCTGCTGCCGTCATCATACAAAAGCTCCACAAACGGCTCCCTCATATCGCCCTTGCCGCGCGACGACATTTCAAGGCGCAGATCATCTATGCACTTATTTGGCTCGTCCTTGTCCATTATAATACTGCACCCATTAGGATTCACATACTTAGGCATCATAGCCAAAACCGCCCGCCTAACCACATCAGCCTCCACATGCTCCTCCCCGCAATCACACAACCCCAGCCGCGCCCCATAATAAAGCTGCACAAGGCTTCCACCTTTATCCGCCATAAACACATAGCTCGTCTTATCAGTTTCCAAAATAAAAACCACATTCTCGCCAAGCTTTTCTACCCTAATCACAGCACACCCTCTCCTTTACCCCACAATTTATCATACATTCACGAAATTTTTGCCTAAATTATATGCCACCTATAAAATTTAATATATATCACGCGCTATGCACAACTCATGCCCACGCCTTTTGTATTAATCCATTGGTACTTCCGTTATAAATATTATATTTTCTGCAACTTTCTTTCCTGTATCTGTCTGTGAACTTCCATACCACGCTTATTATAATAATCTCGCCTTTCTTGTGGTGTCATATCTTTTGTGATATTGTAATTGTTTTCTCGTACCTTGTGAATATCCTCAATCGTAAAATCAGGACTAATAACCAATGTTTCCATGAGCATCACTCGCTTTCCAATAAAACAGATGGATTTAAAATCTCAATAGGCTTGTAACCCTTCAAATTTGTAATCGCTCTTACACCTCTAATTGTCTTAATATTTACAATATGCTTGAAATTCCAGGATATAATACAATCACAGGCATTGACAACAGCAGCGGCTATATGCTGGCAATCATCATAACTTTTCTTAGTCAATATACCCATATCAATAATCTGTTGCGCAATATCCGACATATCATCCGTGATCTCTATCGGTGTATAATCTATCTGCCCTAAATAATCATACATCTTGCCTCTTTTGGGCTCTGGACAGTCAGAAACTTCTTCCAATGTAACAGTAGACAAATACACATCAAATTTTCCATCTTTAAACATTTCCCATAATTTTCTTGTATCTTCCATCTTTTCTGGTGCATCTTCCTGTAACAAATGGCTGATAACTGATGTATCTAAATATACCTTTAGTTTCTGCATAAAGCACCACTCCTATCTGTTTTCATATGTCAATTCAGATAACCTCCCGCCATTATATAATATACATTTTTTATGTGTATATTATAACGTCCCTTTCCTGTTTTCGCAACCAGCACCAACCGAAGATTTCCGACCATGCCAGCTAAAAAGGATGATTTATCGAAGCGCCTGCATATACTCTGTTATCACCTTTTCCACTTCATCTTTCCGTTCTTCCAGTTGAGGGCACAGTCCTGTCGCGCCTTCACCAATCAGATTATACAACGCAATAAAACGCAAATCGTTTGCCCCAGATTTATCGTTTTCCGCGATTGCATCTTCAAATTTTTCACGGTAAATCGCATCATCAAATGATAAGCGACTATGAATCAACCTATTCTGAGCCGCCGCAATTTCCGGCGTATTCCAAACACCTGACGGCGTAGCCCAAATACGCTCCATAGCGGCAATCCTTCCGGCTGCCTTTTCTTCCTCCCCGCGTTTGCGGTAAATATAAACCTCCAGCCCCCACACATAAAGTATAAAACTCCATACATTATAATTTATTTTGTTCGGTTCGGGTTCCTTAATGTGAGAAAATTCACACACCTGCAGGGCTTCATCTTCATGTCCATAGATGTAAAGCCAATACGCCAGTTCCGACAATGTAGTGGCCGTCGCCATATTGGTAAGCGCTGATTTCTTTATCAGCTTTTTACAGCGGCTTACAACCTTCTTTTCAGTACAGTTTTTCATAATGTCTTCAAATATTGAGCTATCCATAACAGCACCCCTTTGTATAAAATTCCAATTTGTTTTACTGATATTGTATTTTAACTTAAATCTATGCAATACAGCAGCCCGCGCATAGCAATATATCCCATGAAGCCCTTTGGGAAGCGTCGGCACTTAGCGAAGCAAGCTGTAAAAGCGTAGCTCCTTTTACAGCGCCGCTGAGCTTAGTACCGCTACGCTTCCCACTAAGCGCAATCAAAACGGAAATATTTTCTAAGGCGTTAAAGGACAACGCCTAAGAAAATCTAAATTCCGTTTTTGCTGAATGGGATATATTGCTATGCACGGCGACCGCGTAGCCAATAACCCCGCCTTTTTTTGTGATATTGTAATTGTTTTCTCGTACCTTGTGAATACACTCGGCATGTCCCTCATTGTTCTTAACTATATTTGTAATTGTCAATTTAATACTTCCATTACTTTTTCATATTTATTCTGATAGTGCTGTTTGCTTTTTATAGATAATTTCCGAAAACTTCTTGCCAATTTATTCTTTACAAACCCCTTACCATCTTCAATCCCCATTTCTTTTTGAACATATGCCAAATACAACAAACTGGGAACACTATCAAAATGCGAAATTGCATCAGCATCAGCAACACACAATTCTTCAAGACTATTTTTCTCTAAATTTATACTACCCCTATGATTTTTAATGCACTCTTGTACCAAACGGATTTTTTCGCTATCATAACCATATTCTTTTAAAATGCTGTATGCCATTTCTGCCCCATGTATATGATGTAAATCATATAAACTATAATCTGTAATGGAAGCAATATCGTGTAACCAAGCCGCAATCAAAACAACTTCTTTATCTGCTCCATATTTTTCTGCCAAAATTTCCGCATTTTTTACCACTGCAACAATATGATAGTAACATCCCATTCCAAATTTGTTTGTTTCTCTTTGACATCTATCATATATTTCCTTCTGTAAATTGCATAAAATGTCGTTTCGCATATTTGTACCTCATATGTTTCCTCCAAATTTGAAGTTGTATTACTCTTTCCAAATGTACTCGATGTAATCAGCCTGCAACTTAAAGATAATATTCGTATTGTAGTATAAGTTTATAATCAAAGACTGATAAGCAATATAATGATAAAGATATACAACTCTTTTTTGTTTCACAAGATCGGCTAATTTATTGAAATCAATTTCAACATAAAATCTTTTAAACTTCGGAAATTTCCATATTTTCATTTGATAAATATCAAAAGTATCAATCAAATGCATTTTTATAATCAAAGACTTTGCGTTTGAATGAATATCTTTAATAGAATCATGTCTGGATATATCCTGTTCAAAATCCAAAACAAGAAAATCATTTGAAAACGATATATCATTAATTACACAGTCATGCGGCACTGGAATTGTAGGCACTTCCGCTTTATCCAAATAATAAGTCATAGGAAACCTCCCGATAACCACCGATTTATTCATATCCTTCACATTTTGATTATATCACTCATATCCTCTATTTTCCATCATAGAATACAGGACGCAGCAACCGCTACGTCCCACATTCCTTATCGCTCCAACGATTTCTCAATCTTCCATATTTTGCATTACTTCTTCAACGACCTAGATATCTCATCAAGCTTATTCTCAGAAAGTATATACTTCTTATGAAAAACCACCAACGCCACCACAAGCCCCACAATTGGCACCACAGTCATCGTCATCCTCAAAACCGCCATATTCTGCGCCCCTGCCTGCACAGCCCCAGCCGCGCCGGCAGCCTCCTCCGCATCCTTCTGAATATTGCTCACAGTCAAACAAATCGACGCAATCATCGCCGCCACGCCGCTCGCAAGCTTAACCACAAAAGTCTGCATCGAAAAAATAACACTCTCATCACGCCTGTCATTCTTCCATTCCCCATAGTCAACCGTATTCGCCAAAAACACAGTGGTAAGCACAGTAAGCATACCAAACGCCGCAAACACAAAAAATCCCGGAATAAGCAGCACATACACATTATCTGCATTGCCAAACATAAGCGCAAGCAAAACCGCATACCCCACCACAGCCATCACAGCGCTCACATAAAATACCTTAGTTGAGCTTATAAACTTCCTAAGCACAGGATAAAAAATCATCATCGAAAGTATCTGCACAGCCCCGCCAAACGCATTAAACAGCGTATAATTCGCATTCCAATTCTCCCCCGCAATATCATACTTAAAGAAATAAATAAGCAGATTAGAAGTAATATAAAGCGAACAGTTAATAAGCACAATCGTGATAACCACGGTCATCGCCTGGTCGTTGCTCAAAAGCGCCTTGAACATCTGCCCCACCGACGGCGATTCCACGTCAACAGTGGACTTCTCCTTAATCGTAGCACACGCCACAGACACAAACACTATGAAAAGCACAGCTATAATAAGCGCAAAAAGCTTAAAGCCTATACGCTCATTGCCCCCGCCAAGCGCGGGCACGCACAGCATCGTGATAATCGTGATAAGCGCCGAGCCCACGCCCGCGCAGCTCCTTGCAAGCGTAGTAAGCCCCTCACGCTCGCTGCCACTCCTTGTAAAAGCAGGTATCATAGACCAGTACGGAATATCCATCATAGTGTAGGTAACGCCCCACACAATATACGTGACAGCCGCATATGCCACAAGCCCCCTGCCGTCAAGCGAGGGCGGCGCCGCAAACATCAGATATAAAATAACCGAATTTAAAATCGTGCCGATAAGTAGCCACGGGCGGAATTTCCCCCACCTCGTGCGCGTCTTTGCCACTATCACGCCCATTATCGGGTCGTTAAATGCATCAAAAATCCTCGCTATCATAAGAATAGTCCCCATAGCGATAGCGCTCACGCCCAGAATATCCTGATAATAATACAGAATATAGCTCGCCGAAAGCATATAAACCATATCCTTGCCCACAGCGCCAAGCCCGTAGGTCGCTTTTTCCTTGAAAGAAAGACCTCTATCCATATTTTATGTTCCCCCTCATCTCTATACTGTTTTTACATACACAATTGCGCCGGCAACATCAGCACCAATTTTACGCTCTGCTTTTCTTTAAATCAAACGCCGCCTCAACCGCCTTATAAGCACCGTCATACATCCCGGCACGCTTATTCTTCAAAATTGACGCACACATACTCCTAATATAATTTTTGTCATTTAAGAAAAGCTGCAGCATCTGTATCGTATGAGCAGTATCACGGCATTCAAGCGTACCGTCGCCGATTTCGGCAGAGTGTACCGCCCCCCACTGCTCATGTCCGCCCACACGCTTTATAAACAACTTAGGTATCGGATAAAACGCAAGCTCGCTCGGTTTTGTGACAAGCACGTCCGCACTCCTCATCAGCAGATTAGTACAATATACCGCCTCAAAAATATTTTCATGATAAAATCCATGTATACCCATCACTGGACCGTTTATGGCGTTTTGAGCAAACTGAACAGTATCCGCCCAGTCATTCATATGCTCAGTGCAAAGCTCTTTCATGCCGCCGATTTCATTTTTCAGCTCATCCCAGACATTGCGGTAATCGCCGACATTTACATATATCGCCGCAAGCCCGGACCTTACGCGCGGAAGCAAGTACCTGATGACAGCCGCAAAAATTTCTTTCTGCGCACCCGCGCCGCCTATCGTGAGCAGGAAACGCATAGGTTCGCCCGTGACAGTACGCTCCACGCGCTTTTCACAGTCAAGCTCTATATTACTTACAAGCTCATGGTCGATATAATGTCCCGTATACAAAAGCGCATCATCGGGCATCGGATTTACCACCTTATTTTTCATCATGCCGTTGCCAATGCGGTATCCCTGATAAGCGTAATGTGTCTGTACAGTGTGGAGGCTGCCTTCAGCGTAATGAAGTGCCATGGGCCAGTTGTCGGGAATGCAATTCACCACATTTTTCATACCCGCATGGATTGCCGCCTGGGCGGGCCATACATGAGTAGCTATCACAGGCATATCCCGCGGTATAGCCCTATATACAGGCGCCATGAGTTCAGCATTTCTCTGGTCCACAGCATTATATGAAAGCTGCCTGAACCCCTCATAGTTCATCGGTTCCCATACAAAGCGGTTAAAAAGCCTGCTTTTCTGCGAAATGCGCGAGCCCAATGAGTAAAGCTCATTCTGCGCGCTTATCAGCTTGGTGCAGACCGTATCGCTGTATGAGTTCAAATCAAGCCAGTACGGCGTATATCCCATTGAATGTGCAGCGGAGGCTATCGCCATTGATATACGGTAGTGACCAAAGCCCATTCTGATATTGCCGACAACCACGCCCTTTTCCGTATCAAACTCGGGCGCGGGAGGATTAGGATTTTTACTCCTGCCCACCAGTATGTTTTTCACCCCCAGCATGTCGCCGATATACGGATTATCCCTGACTGCCGTTTTCAGTATTCGCGTGCTGTCATCGCCATACTTCCTAATGTTGTTTTTCTTTGAGCGGTCTGCTTTCGCTATTACCTTTTTGCTCATCTGGTTTCCAAAAATACTGCTTGTGCGGTCCATAAATTTTTCCTCCATTCATTTATTTATTATTTCAAATAATTGTCAAACATGTTTCCAGCCGCCCTAGTTTAATCAAAATATTCAAAAACACTATGCTGTTTGACGAATTTTTTCAATTGGCTTTTATTCCGTTTATTACTATCTCTATCATCTCGTCAAGCGCGTCCTCATAGGAAATGCCGTTTTCCACAAGCACGCTGTCACTGACAAAGTCCTTAAAGGTACTTTCCACCATAGCCCTAAGCACAGGTATGGAAACCGGACGTATCACACCCTCATCTATTCCCTGTTCCAAAAGCCTGATTGTAGCGTCCCAATCCGTGGAAAGATACATCGTCACCCTTTGATAGATTGACGGATATTTATCCTTTAGCGTATATAGCTTGCTAAGTCCTCTGTTTTGATAACGCTCGGGCAGCACTATCATTATTCTCCTTATCTTAGTAAGTGTGTCCAATTTTTCGTCGTCTACTATTTCGTGCTCGCTCTTTTTGATGTCCGCAAAGCTGTAATCCGCGACGTCAAGCAGCATTTCCTCCTTGCTGTCATAAATTTTGTAGAGCGTCTTTTTGCTGATGCCAAGATTCTTGGCTACATCGTCCATCGTAAACTTAAGACCGCTTTTGCCAAACTCCTCAACTGCGGCATTTATCACGCGCTCTTTCATCACTGGGATTTCATCCAATTTCATCAAATCACCCCTCATTGCGTTTATCATTTTTTTAATTTTCCTTGATTTTACTGTCGTTCTTGTTCGTCGGAAACTCAAAAACTTGTTTTAGTTTTTCAGTTTCCTACATTGTAACACACATCACAGATTATTGAAATATGGCAAATATCCAAAATAATTTCGGCAGAAATTAGACAGAATATACAAACACAAAATAAGCTCAATAAAAAAGACTGGGACAGCGAAATTTCCACTGTCCCAGCATTACTCTTTTTATATACCGGCCAACCCCGAAAAACAACCTTTCACACTATTCTCCTCACGCACAATATCTCCCTATACTGCGCGTTACTTATCTTAATCCCCGTTTTTGCCGTGCTGGCATGGACTATCTTTCCATTGCCTATGTAAATCGCCACGTGCCCGGGATAACAAATGATGTCACCCGGCTCGGCTTCTGCATAGCTGACCTCCCTGCCTGCCGTCCTTTGTGAATAAGACGTGCGCGGTATGCTGTAGCCGTACTGCTTGTAAACAGACTGCGTAAAGCCTGAACAGTCCGCGCCGTTAGTAAGGCTTGTCCCACCCGCGACATAAGGATTGCCCACAAAACCACAGGCATAAATCGCAATCTCCTTACCTTTTGCGCTGCCGTTTGCCGCCAAAATCTCGTCCTTATTCACAGTCGCCGTACCTGTCGGCTTTGCGGCCGTCGTGTTTGAAGTATTGGCATTTTGACCGTTTTTCTTTGCCGCTTCCTCAGCCGCCTTTCTCGCCGCTTCTTGGCGCTTACGTTCTTCCTCCTCTAACTTTTTAATCTGCGCGTTCTTCTGCTTTATCTGCGTCTTATAGACCTCTGCCTGCTGCTTTGCTTTGCTGATTTGTACCTCATAATCGGCGCTTATCGCTTCAAGCTCGGAGCGTGCCTCCTCGACGCCCTCTCTTTCTTCCTCAAGCTCACCTTGCGCCGCCTCAAGTTCGGACTCCTCCTCCTCGAGCTTGACTTTCAAATCCTCCACGTTCTGCCTGGCTATCTGGTAATTTTCAAGCATTTTCCTGTCATACGCGTGTACTTTTTCTATATAGTCGGCCTTGTTTAAAAGCTCCTCCATCGAGCTTGAACTCAAAATTATATCAATATAGTCCACATCGCCGTTTTCATACATTGACTTTATCCTTGCTTTCATGCCCTTGTACTGCTCGGCTTCAATACGCTGAGCTTCCTCAAGGTCGCTCTGCGCCTGCACAATTTCGGATTTTTTCTGCTCAATTTCATCTTCAAGCAGGCTTATACTCGCCATAATCTCCGCAAGCTGGTCGCTCAACACAGTAATCTCATCGGTAATTCCCGCCTGCTCGCCCTTAAGCTCATCAAGCTCGCCCTCCAGCTCGTCAAGCCGCTCCTGGTCTTCCTCATTCTGACGTTTCAGGTCATCTATCTGCGTGGCATACACATGCTCTGCCACAGTTCCCAATACCACGGCGCACAATATCACTGCCACAATGCTTTTAAACCTTTTCTTCATTTGAAACTCTCCTAACTTTGTCCGCCTGCTCTATCAATAAGCATCACAAAAAGCATCAGGAAACTTTCACAAGCTCGCTCAACCTGTCTGAAACAAGTTCCTGTATCACATACATTCTATACGTGGTAAATCCCACCTCATCAATGAGCTCCTTGCCTGACGAATATCCGTATTCCGCCGCTTCCTCGTCGGCGTGCTTTTCAAGTTCTTCTTCAGTCACACTGATGCCCTCCGCTCTCGCCAGCGCCTCATACACAAGATATGCCTCCACAGCCTCTCGCGACATATCCATAACCTCCGATTGGAAATCCTCCATCTCCATACCGTAGTACATCGAGACATAATCCCCCAAATCCAAGCCATACATGTTTTGGCAAAGCGCGCTCATATAATTCAGGTAGTTCTCCGCCTCCTCCTCAACAAGATATTCAGGAATTGAATTTACCGTACTCTGCTCCAATACACTACTGACCGCGCTTGACTTCACGTTGGCATCGTACGCCGCTTCAGCTCTTTCATTTGCAAGCTTTTTTCCCACTGCCCATAGCTTCTCCTTATTATCGTAAGGCATTCCATAATTCTTGATATCTTCATCAGTAAGCGAGTCGTAACCGCCGTTAAGCCGAATGCTGTTCACTGTAACCGTAAATACAACATCAGCACCCGCAAGCTCAGCATTTCCGTAATTTTTTGGAAACGTGAGTTTTAAGTCTACCGTATCGCCTACAGAAACACCGATAAGCCCGTCCTCAAAACCGTCAATAAACGTGCCCGAACCAATCTCAAGCTCATATCCGCTCGCCGTGCCTCCCTCAAACGCCACATCGTTCTTTTTTCCCACATAGTCAATATTGACAGTGTCGCCCGTCTTTACCTCACCTTTTGACGCATACACAAGCTCGTTGTCTATAATACTTTTAATATCATCATCAGTGACCTCGCTTTTGGCCACTTCTATTGTCATATTTGCATAGTCATTCAAAGTCACATATTCTTCAATATCCAAGTCCTGAATGCTCACATAATCAGGCCATTTACTTACATTTATCGTTTTCGTTTCGGCCTGCGAAGCCTCCTCCTCAAGCTCTTTAATGTCATCTGTAGTTTCAGCCGCGGACGCATTCTCCAAATCCCCATTCTCCGAAGTCACGCCGCTATCAGACTGTTTTCCCTGACATGCACTAAGACTTAAAGCCGTCACACTCGCAATACATAACATAAACAATTTCTTTTTCATAATCTACCTCATTTTCCTGCCATTTTTGGCACACTCTATGCCGTATATACCGACACATCCATGCACTACTGCCATAATGAAAAATTATATCATTATTAATTCTAAAATAAAAGACTTTCTTGCACTTTCCATAAATTAATGATACAATTTTTACATCATCTTAAAACAGATAGACCAATGTGGAAAGGTAAGATAAAAATGTTTGCAAAGGTTTTAATCACAATTTTAATTATTTTAGTCGTGCTGGTAGTAGTGCTTTATTTTGTCGGGAAAAAGCTGCAAAAAAAACAGGCCGAGCAGGAAGCACAGATTGAGGCGGCAAAGCAGACGGTAAGCATGCTTGTAATCGACAAAAAAAAGCTGAAACTAAAAGACGCGGGACTTCCCTCTATGGTGCTTGAACAGACGCCCAAATATATGCGTCGGGCTAAATTCCCCATTGTAAAGGCAAAAATCGGTCCACAAATTATGTCACTTATATGCGATGCCTCCATTTTTGATTCCGTTCCCGTAAAGAAAGAAGTAAAAGCGACAATCAGCGGCATCTATATTACCGATGTCAAAGGAATCAGAGGCGGTCTCAACGCCACGCCGACCAAGAAAAAAGGCAAGTTTAAGGCTTGGGTTGAAAAAATGCAGGAAAAGGCAGGGGCAAAGCCAGTCAAGTAGCGTATCGCCTATATTTTCACCGCTTACATATAACATTCATATGGAAGCGGTGTTTTTATTATTTTATAACACTATTTTTCAGGAGGATTTTTAAATATATGAATTTATTTTTGACAAGCAACCCGGGAGGTCTTATATGGGAGGACGGTGTCTCAAAGCAGGGATTTCTTGACGGTTCAAACGGTTTTGTGGATGAATTGAGAGCGCTTTGGCAAGAAAACATGCGCGGACTTATGATAGCTGCATATCCGGACAGCTTTGAGCAAAACGACTATGACGCAAAGGCTTTTACCTATGCATTTAATTTAAGCGGACTTCCTGTAGAGGGATTTGATGTGTATGATTATCGCCGAAAAGAAATGTCCCCGAAAGACCTTGCCGAATATGATATCATCATTCTTTCAGGCGGCCACGTACCTACTCAAAACAAATTCTTTAGGGAAATACATCTTGCCGAAAACATAATGGACTTTGACGGAATTGTCATCGGCATAAGCGCGGGTACTATGAACTGCGCAAGCCTTGTGTACGCAATGCCTGAGCTTGAGGGCGAAAGCCTTGACAAAAATTATCAGCGTTTTATAGTTGGACTGGGGCTTAGCGATTACAATATAATTCCCCACTATGATTATCTAAAAGACGTAATACTTGACGGACAAAAAATGATTGATGACATAGCCTGCTCCGACAGCGAGGGCAGAGAATTTATCGCCCTCACCGACGGAAGCTATATACTTATCAAGGATAACGAAAAGGGTGTACTCTACGGTGAAGCATACCGCATACACAACGGCTCCGTGCGACCAATGTGTGAGGCAGGACAGCACATAGAACTATATACCGCTTAAAGTTCCAGCTTTAAGTCATTTTCCTTTATCCAGCCGATTTTTCTAAATCCGGCACCTATAATATATGTAAGCACAGCAGGAAAAAGGAAACTTATGCAGATAAGTCCTGCCCAGTCCCATGCTGTAATTGCGCTCTTTGTGCCTGACGCTATATCATTTATCCAGCCCGTGTAGACCCCTATCTGACCCACAAGTCCGCATGTGCCCATTCCTGATGCTACCGCCGCTCCGTTCATTTTTAACTGGAACAGACATGTTGCAAGCGGTCCTGTTATTGCCGACACTATAATTGGAGGCAGCCATATTCGCGGTTTTTTGACAATATTTCCCATCTGCAGCATTGATGTACCGATGCCTTGTGCAAAAAAACCACCCCAACCATTTTCTTTAAAACTCATAACGGCAAAACCAACCATCTGCGCACAGCACCCTGCCAGAGCTGCACCTCCTGCAAGTCCTGTCAGACTGAGCGCCGCGCATATTGCCGCACTGCTTATCGGAAGTGTAAGTGCTATACCCACTATCACAGAAATTATTATCCCCATAAGGAACGGCTGCAGCTCTGTAGCCCACATAATCGCCGCGCCGACCGCGCTTGCCGCTTTCCCGATTGCCGGTGCGCAAAAAGTCGAGAGCAGCGCTCCCAATATAATAGTGACTAGCGGTGTCACGATTATGTCAATCTTTGTTTCCTTTGATACTGCCTTGCCAAATTCCGCCGATATAACCGCGATAATAAGCACAGCAAGCGGTCCACCTGCCCCGCCAAGAGCATTGGCTGCATGTCCTACTGCTACCAGTGAAAACAGCACAAGCGGCGGACAATGAAGCGAATATCCTATAGCGACTGCCATTGCCTCACCTGTCACGGCCTTGGCATATCCTCCTATCGTTATCAAAATCTCTATGCCAAGCTGCTCACCGACAGTCGATATAATAGTACCTATCAGCAAAGACGCAAACAACCCCTGAGCCATAGCGCCAAGTGCATCTATGCCATAACGTTTTGCAGATATTTCAATGTCCTTGCGTTTTAAAAACTGCTTGAATTTTTCCATTGTATGCTCCTCCCTTAAACAGTTCTGCTCGCTGAAGTTTCCAACTTTTGCTATTATAGCATACAGGAAATGGAATTGCAACAAACGAACGACCGCCATACCCCTTTTACAATGGTACAACGGTCGCTCTACTGAACTTCGTTATCCAATTTTTTTTCCTCTTTCTCGGCTCATCTTTCTCTCACCCAGCCGAACTTTATTCTACCAATCAAACTATCTATTTACCCTAACATCTAACCACTTAATCTGAAACTCTCGACTTAATATCCTCTATGCTTCATTTACTAAACTTCCAATTCCCAAATGATTACCTTTTACAAAATACCCTCCGATGTATTTTATTCATATTCACCTGTTGACCGCCTATATCAGATTTACCTGCCGACAAACCGCCTCTCGATAAACTTCATCTATAAGCCTCAACCGCAAATACTTTTATATGATAAACATTCTCTGAACCTTCACTTTATAAACGATTGGCATCTATCTCTTTTTCATATTTAATTAAGGGATTTCTTCGTCGTTAGAATTAGGTTGACACTTATGCCAAGGGACTCGCCTCCTTTTTTGCTTTTGCACTTTATAGAAAGTGTTTGCAGTTCCCGAATAAAATCGGCCTCTATAATAATGCTTATACAAAAGCTTATTTTTATTTGTTTATGTCTCTTGTGTTTCTGTAATTGTATGATAGCACCTTTGTGAGATAATTGCAATAGGTTTTTCTTGTTTTTTTGAATACCGTCACTTTTGCCAATTGTTGTCAGTCATTTTGCATATTATTTTCTGAATTTTCTGAAAATATTTAGCTAACGACCGTTATTCCTCATGTAAGGCTTTATCAGACAACAATAGCAGTACGCCTCAACCATCCTCAACAGAAAATTACCCGCTGCCACAATTATCTCATAATATATATCAAGCTTTTCCACAATACACATCCTGTCGCATTTTTATCTCTTGCATTTGATAAACTCTATTTGATAACGTAGATTACCTTTCATTTTCTTGCAGTACCGCATGTCTGCAAAACATCTATATGTCAAACCGCCCTTTTCATTCTAACCCTTAACACAATAAACCCCTTCCACATAAAAGCCTTGTATTTGCATATGTCTTTATTATATCGGAATACTCCGCCTTAATCATTATCCAAATGTTGTGAAACGACGTTTTTTGTTGTGAAATAAATAAACTCATATTTTATTACTGCCGTTTTCTGTCCAATCACGCCACTTCAAAAAACCTTCCAACAGCCAGATATATTCTCCGCCATAATAACACGCCAAAAGACGAAGGTTCAGCAATATTCCCTTCGTCTTTTTCTTAATTTGTCCTTATAATAATCAGCCATGGCGCATACCCAAATGTCTTAAACCCTTATTCAACATATCAATAGTCACACTCTTTAAGACTTCAGCGCCAAAAATCATAATATTCGTCCGTTGCCGTCCAATTATCAAAATCAAGGGCGCTGCCTTTTATTACATACTTTCTAACTGCAACCTGCACAGCATCATAAACAACATGGAAATAATGAAATCTCTCACGCTCATTATTATTTGCTTCATCTGAAAGCAGATTTATACCCCCCCCCCCTATCGAAAGATATGCCCACTTCGCCTGCCAAAGTTGGCAGCAAATCGCTCTGTGACGCATACGCGTTTGAATACGCCAGCGGTTCTGATGACTTTCCCTTAGGTTTCACAAACATTATTACATTTACTTTTTCAGGCAGCACATCTTCACTTTCAAAATTATCCCCATGGTCTGCTGTAATAATAATAGTCGAATTTTCATATAATCCAAGCTTCTTTAATTCATCTATATAATTATAGACAATCTGCATACTTCCCATATATTGTTCTATATTCAAATCCTTTGACGCTTCGACACGATTTCCATACCGATCCAGAGAATACGGCGGATGCGCACCAAACATATGAATAAAGCGAAACGCCTTTTTATCAGAATTTTTCACAAGCCCCATACAATCTAAATCCGCCTTTATTTTCGCATCATCCATCTTATACTGTTCTTCTTCCCATACTACATTTGATAAAACCAGATTATTGATAGTGTCTTCTGTGTACATAAAACAGTCCTTCAAAACATACGGCATAATCTTATAGCAGCTCATTGTATGAATACTCCTAATACACCCTGCCAGCGAAATATCCTTCTCTATAATATTTCCATGCACAATATAATTGTCAGCCTGCTGTTTTACTGTTCCTCCAATATAAGAAGCATCATCCTCATAAAAATATGCGCAAAAATCTTGTTGAGCTAAATCCTTCCAAAATGAACAGCTGTCAAATGCATAATCGCAATAATTCTCCCCCTCAGGCGTTTGAAAAAAAGCTGTATCAGTAAGCATATAAGTCACAGCGGGATATGTCCTTGAAAACTGCGCTACCGTATCAGGATAATATGTAAAACCCGTTAACGGCTCTAAAAAGTCTGGACTATTTTCCAAAACATCTTCCATAAATTTTTCATCATATTTATCAAGCACAAAAACTATTACATTCTCATCTTGCGCTACTTCATACAATCCCTTTGTTGAAAAATACTCTGCTTCTTTTTTTGTTTCAAAATGTCCTGCCTTTGTTATTACAATAGAAAAAAATCCCGATGCCTGCATAATAACTATCGCAATGCAGCAAAACCTGACAATTCCTTTCCAATTGCTTTTACTAAAATGCTTTATCATACATACAGCGGCAAATATCAGACACCATACAAGCAGATTTCCTGCTTTAATCTCTAACGACCACTCTCGTTCAACTCCATCCATCATAGAAAGCTTTCGGTTCAAAAAAAGCTCCTGAACATATGCCGCTATCGTAACCGCAAATATCACAAGAGCAGCATTTTCCTTAACTTCTTTAGGAAGATTATTTAAAAGTGAAAATGCCGCAAAATATACTAAGACAAAAAATAATGCCAAATATACAATAATATCCTTGACTGTAAATGAAAACTCACTTGTATTTGATAAAAAGGTTTCAAGAAACGGATATATAAATATTGTAAATGAAAATGCAAAAGCCACAACAGCTATAAGACTATCCATATGCCTTCCCCCGCTGCGTCCCTTCATTTTTTTAATTAAGCGGGAGCCTACCATATCCGCCGCCAATACTATCAATCCAATTACAGCCATTGCCTCAGGAAGTATGCTGTGATAAATCGCGCTGTTTATATTTTTATATTCAACTAACTTATATACAAATATACCAATTACAGTTATTGAAATATATGCCAGTTTAGCATACTTATCTTCATCATCCCTTCGACAGAATAGCGCCAGACTGCCCACTCCCATTACTATATCGCTTACAAGAAGCCTTATATCCTGAGAATACGCATAAAACTCACCTGTTTTCAGCAATATCAACCTGCCTATGCACATAAAACAATATATTTTAAATGTACAGACAATAAACGAAACTAATTTGTCCTTTACTTTCCTATTATGGTCTGAGATTAGCAGAGCCGCTGTTGTGAATATAAATAAAAGCAAAATCATTTCAAGCAGCGCCTTTTTATCTGACATTTCAATCCTCCATTAAATTACCCGACATTTTTTGTCAGCTCACAACCCTTATCCCTTTCGCAAACCTCTCCAGCCCTTCGTTAAGCACCTTCTTTGGGCATGCCGTATTGAGCCTTATAAAGCCCTTGCCATTTCCGCCAAACTGTGCGCCCGCCGAAAGATACAGTCCCGTACTCTGGCGTATCTGCTTTGTGAGCGTGTCCGTGTCGTCTGTCACGTTCTGACAGTCAAACCACATAAGATATGTCGCATCCGATGGCACAGCCTTTACCTTCGGCAGATTATTTTCCAAGAAATCAATTACAAGCTGCTTGTTCGTATAAATATATTCCCTAAGCTCGTCAAGCCACTCCTCGCCATATGTATATGCTGCAACCGCTACATCCACCGCAAAGCTGTTTGGCTCCGCTATCTCGTCAGTATTGAGCGCGCGGTTCACACGGTTTCTGAGCGCCGCATTCGGCACTACCACGGCTGCCGTCTGCAGACCCGCGATGTTAAATGTCTTTGTCGGCGCTATGCAGGTAACGCTGTTCTCCCTGCAATCATCAGAAACTGACGCAAACGGGATATAATCCTTGCCCGGGCTTGTGATATCGCAATGTATCTCATCGGAAACCACAATCACATTATGCTTTCTGCACAGCTCACCTATCCTCGCAAGCGTCTCCTTATCCCATATCTTGCCGACAGGATTATGCGGATTGCACAAAATCATCATTGTAGTCTGCGGCAGCGCAAGCTTGCTCTCCAAGTCATCAAAATCCACAGTATATATATTTCCGTCATATTGGAGAGGACACTGCAGCACGTTTCTTCCGTTGTTCACTATGGAATTAAAGAAAATATTGTACACTGGCGTCTGTATAAGGACATTTTCCGCAGGCGTCGTAAGCTTACGCACCACGCTTGAAATCGCAGGCACAACGCCTGTACAGAATATCAGCCATTCTCTTTTGAACTCAAATCCGTGCCTCTTTTTCCACCAGCCAATATACGCTTCATTCCATGCGTCAGGCACAATATTATATCCAAAAATTCCATGCCCCGCCCGCCTTAAGATAACATCCTGTATCTCCGGCGCAGTCTTAAAATCCATATCGGCAACCCACATAGGCAGCTCATCCTCAGCAATATCCCATTTCAGCGAATTTGTATTTCGCCTGTTTATTATAGTGTCAAAATCATATTTCATAATAATCCTCCTCACAGCCTATTGCGGCTCAAGCCCAGCACGCAAATACCGTACTTGCTTTTTTACATCAGCGGTGCAATCACTCTCGCCGCACCGCCCATAAACTTAGTCCATGCCTTTTCTTTCTTCACAGTTTCAAGCGTCACCTCACGGCATTTTGACAACGTTTCCTGATAATCATTTTCTATATCATTCACGCAGTCCGTCTTATACATAAACGTAGCACACTCAAAATGATGATAAAGGCTCCTGTAATCAAGGTTAATCGTACCCACCACAGCCTTGCAGTCATCGCTCACAAACACCTTTGCATGCACAAACCCGGGCTCATACTCATAAATCTTCACCCCGGATTTAAGCAGCGACGCATAGTATGTCTTTGCAAGCGCATACGCTATCGCCTTGTCAGGTATTCCCGGCATAATTATACGCACATCGACGCCCCTCTCCGCTGCGAATTTAAGCGCCGTTTCCATCTCGCCGTCAAGTATCAGGTATGGCGTCATAATATGCACATACTTATGCGCGCGATTGAGAATATCCATATACACGCGCTCACCGACCTTATCGCCGTCAAGCGGACAGTCGCCATACGGCATCACATATCCGCCCGCACCCTCCACCTTTGGCATCTCCACATTAAGGTACTTTTCAAACTCAGGATTCTGCTCGTCTATATTCCACATCTGAAGAAACATCAACGTAAAGTTCTTCACGGCGCTTCCCTTAATCATCACAGCCGTGTCTTTCCAGTGCCCGAATTTCTCCTTTTGATTAATATACTCGTCGGCAAGATTTACCCCACCGTTAAACGCCGTATGTCCGTCGATAACAAGTATCTTCCTATGGTCGCGGTAATTGTAATGCGTCGACGCAAACGGCGTGGCGGGCGAAAACATCTTGCATTTTATGCCGAGCTTCTGCAGGCGCTTTGGATAATCATGCGAAAGCAGGACAAACTCACACATTCCGTCATACATCACACGCACGTCAACGCCCTCTGCCGCTTTCTTAGCCAATATCTCAAGAATTTCGCCCCACATCAGCCCCTCCTCGACTATAAAATACTCCAAAAAGATAAAATGCTCCGCCTTTTCAAGCTGCACAAGCATCTCCTTAAATTTATCCTCCCCCAGTGGGAAATAAGTGACACTCGTGTCATCTGCTATCGGAAAACAGCCCGTTCTGTTTATATACGCATTAAGCGATTTGACGTCCTCCCCGTCGCGCTCCAACCGTTCCATAGTGCCCTTATCCTGCTCAATGCTGTCACGCGTCTCATCTATAAGTCCTCTTAGGCGCTTTGCCAGAGCGCGGTGCCCTATTTCCGTCTGAGTATAAAGGAAAAACAGCGCTCCGAACACAGGTATAATCGACATAAAAATCAGCCACGTTATTTTCGCAGTCGGATTAATGTCGCTGTTTAACAGATAAAGCACCATTACAATTGTAAAAACTACAGTACCGCCCAAAATATGCGGCAGAAGTCCCGCAAACCAGCGAAATACGCTAAATATAAACATAAATTGCAGCAGCAGCAAAACTATTATCAGCCCCAATCTGCTGAATATCGCTCTCGCAATCCCACGCTGCCCCTTTTTCAACAGATGCAGCCCTAATCCCTCATTTTCCATAGCACTTCAAACCCACCTCTCAAATACACATAAATAATATATGCGCCGCCGGTCCCCCAGCGGCGCCTTTATTCAATCACATTTTATATATTCTAGCGCTTTACTATTTATTTATATCGCTCTCAAGCTCCTGCGAGAGCACTACCATCTCTTTCAGCACATCTTGTATGCCGCTTATGCTGCCACTATGCTGCCTTGCGAAATTGCTCGCATCCTTCACAGATGTAATTATGGAAACAAGATGCTCCATTATAGTATGCAGGGTATTCTTTATCTCTGTAGCAGAGCTTCCGCTGTCATTTGCAAGCTTCCCCATCTCCGTGGCAACTACTGCAAATCCACGCCCGTTCTCGCCGCTTCTTGCCGCCTCTATAGAAGCATTGAGTGCCAGAATATTTGAGCGCGACGCATTGCTGCTGATTTTATTTACTACCTCAACCGCATTGTGCACATCACTCTCCACACTGCTCGTCATAGTATCCATTTCTTTAAGCATTTCAAATAAATGTTCCATGCCGTCAACAAGCTCCTGCAGCGATGTGCTGACATTGGCAACCGACTTTTGGAATTTATCGGTTATCTCTGCCATCTGCTCGCGCACATCTACAGAATATGTACATGTTATACAGCCAACTACCTCATTACCGTCTTTAATCGGCACAAGCTCACCCTCAAACGACTCGCCCATTACCTCTTTCGCCAGACGATTGTGCTGCGCGCGCCCCGTCCTAAGCACCTTGTCAAGCATTCCACTCGGGTCATTAAAACGCTGTCCCACACTCATTATAGGCTTTTCGCCATCAGGAATGGAATACCCCACAATCACACCGTCACTGTCAATCACAGTGATATAGACGTCCTTCTCAAACATCTGCCTTATTGTCGGTAAAGCATCAACATAATACTCTAACTGCTGATTCACAATACATACCTCCTTATTATCTGCGCATGGCATCAATACCTGTCAGCGTATAAATCAAAATCCTATAATATAATAGCACACTTTTTTCTCACACTCAATAATCTTTATTGTCGAATATTAAAATACTTCATCTCCTATTTCGCGTTAGCAGGTTCAATATTAATCGCCTTGCCCTTAATTTTGACATTCTTCATGGCACGAAGTACCTCCAGCGCATTCTCCTTGGGCACCTCCACAAACGTATATTTGTCATACAAATCAATCGCCCCGACAAGCTTTCCGGAGATATTCGTCTCATTCGCAATCGCCCCCAGAATATCCTTAGGCTTAACCTTCTGCGCCTTTCCGATATTGATAAACAGACGCGCCATGCCTTCCTCCTCGGCGCCCGTATTATCAAAATCAAAGCCAGGCACAGCGCCCTCGCTCTCCTGCCCGTTCGCCTCATTAAGCTGCCCCATATACATCTTCAAAAACGCCGCTGCTATATCCATCGCCGTATAATCCGATTCATTCACATACTTCTCCACAGTATTTATCATTGAAGTCAAGTCCTCGTCCTCAATGATATTCCCAATCCTATCCATAATCTTCTCAGTCTTAATCTGGTTCACGTCATTGAGCGACGGCACTGGCATAGCGTAAATCTTCGTCTTGCAGTAGCGCATAAGCTCCTTAATCTTGTAAACCTCTTTACCCTTCACAAACGTAAACGCGCGCCCTGTCCTGCCCGCGCGTCCTGTCCTGCCTATACGATGCACATAATACTCGTCATCCTGCGGAATATCATAGTTAAAAACAGCCTCGACATCGTCTACATCAATACCGCGCGCCGCCACATCAGTAGCTATCAAAATATCCGTTTTTCCATTCCTGAAACTTTTCATCACACGATCGCGCTGCGCCTGGCTCATATCGCCATGCAGTCCCTCCGCAAAATATCCCCTGCCTTTAAGTACCTCTGACAAGTCATCAACCATCTTCTTTGTATTGCAGAACACAAGCGAAAGCTTCGGCTCATAAAAATCAAGCAGGCGCGTCAACACCTCCACCTTGTCCTTGCGCTTCACATCAAGATAATACTGCTCAATCATAGGCACGGTAAGCTCTTTCTTAACCACCTTGATAAACTTGGCATCCTCCTTCTGATAATTTTTCGTGATGTCAAGAATAGCCTTAGGCATCGTCGCCGAAAAAAGAATAGTCTGCCTATCCTGATTAGGCACATACTCCAGCACAGTCTCTATATCCTCGCGGAAACCCATATTAAGCATCTCGTCAGCCTCGTCAAGCACGATAGTGTCCACATAATCGCAGCGAATGGTCTTGCGGCGCAGATGGTCCATCACGCGTCCGGGTGTGCCTATGATAATCTGCGTGCCTTTCAATGCCCTTATCTGCTTGCTTATATCCTGTCCGCCATAAATAGGCAGCACTTTCACGCCATGCATGTATTTCGCAAGCTTTCTTATTTCTTCCGCCGCCTGCACGGCAAGCTCTCTCGTCGGACACAGCACCAATGTTTGAGGGTGCTTTATGTCTTTATTTTTATTCACCTTTTCAAGTATAGGTATGCCAAATGCAGCCGTCTTGCCCGTACCGGTCTGCGCCTGCCCGATAATGTCATACCCCTCCATTGCCACAGGTATCGCCTGCGCCTGAATCGCGGACGTCTCCTCAAAACCCATCTCACGCACTCCGCGCAAAATCTCATTGCTCAAATTCAAATCTTCAAATCTAATCGCTTCCATAATTTACCCTATCCCTTCTATAAATATAATAAATATCACTTAACATAAAACAAAGGCATTTAAAAAACTTTCTCACCTTTTGTAATATCTTCCAACTTTCTAAGCAGCACATTAATATCAATAGGCTTTGATAAAAAATCGTCCATGCCGCTCTCGATAGCCTTGTCTCTATCTTCCTTAAAAGTATTCGCCGTACAGGCATAAATCGCCACCTTATGCGCATCACCCCTGTTAAGTCCCCTGATTTCAGATGATGCCTCGCACCCGTCCAAAACCGGCATATGCATATCCATGATTATAGCATTTATCTCGCCCTCATCTGACTTTCTGAAAACCTCCACAGCCTCTCTGCCGTCGCGCGCACGCATAGTCTTATATCCGAGCTCATGCAAAATCTCAATGATAATCTCAGCATTTATGTCATTGTCCTCTGCCACCAGAATATTTATCGCCTCACCATTGCCTAAGTTCTTTATACTTGAAATGTCATCATCTATGCCCAGAATATTCTTTACATATTCAGCATCTACCATCACAACCTGTTTTCTTATATTAATGAGCATACGCGCCACGAGAAACAAAATCACGGTAATCGCTATACACATTGCGACATTGAGCACAATAAAATGAATACCATATCCCGCAAACGTCTCCTTAGGCACCTCTACAAGAAAATACCAGTTTGTCATAGGTATTGTATAAAGCGCGGCAACCTTATCCTCACCCTCGGCATTAGTATACTTGAAAAAATACTCTCCGTCCTCGGCAGTCTGGCGCTTTATCTCATCTATACTTTCATTCACATCTGCATTCTCCAGACGCTTAAAAAAGTTACCGTCATACCGCGCATCAAGCATTTTTTCCACATACGCGATATAATTGCCGTCGCTGTCAAGTATGGCGCTTGTTTCCTCACGCTCAAAGCTGTCGAGCTTATACTTGCTCATAATAGAGCCCGCAGCATTCGTACTGACAATAGCGTCACAATTCACTCCGTCAATGCTTATTCCATCTCCATTAACACCATATATAATCGTTCCCGTCTCCAAAAATTCATCATCAAAATCGTACCGTGCTGCAAAGTTTCCCTCATTGCCTTTCTTATGAACTATATCCTCCAAATTATGTTCCGAAACATCACTGATTATTTTATTTCCACTATAAAGCTTCCCGTCACTGTCAAGAAAATACAGTTCATCAAAAGAGCTCGTTTTTTGCTCTAACTCAAGGCACTCCTGCAACTCCTCTATTGTGTCTATATCATAAAGCTCAAGCCTCTTTGCAATATTTCCAAGCTCCTCCCAGTTCAAGTCAAGATAATTCCGTATACTCTGTATATCGTGCCTCGCAAGCTCCCCGATACTTGCATACGCTCTGTCCGAAACGGCGTTGTTCATCAGGGAAAAATATATATATACTATCAATAGCATTGCGCTCACAGAAACTATCAACGCGGGAAACAAGGGCTTCTGCATATTCATCTATCTCAACTCCCTTCTCGCACTTTCACCCACAGACAACAGATATTGATAAACTTCGCGCTTGGATATTCCCCTGTCTTTTGCCACAAGCTTCATAGCCTCCTTGCGCTCAACACCTTTCTCCTCATAAACTCTCATATGTTCCTCTATGGAAATGCTCTGCCAGTCTGCCTCCTGCTCACGCCGCAGCTCGTCGTGGCTTTTCCCCTCTATTACAAGCACATACTCTCCCCGAGGCTCCTCGCTCTCATACATAAAAAGCGCGCCTTTAATCGTCGTAGACACCACTGTTTCAAATTTTTTCGTAAGCTCTCTACAAAGCGCCATACGCCTATCACCAAGCGCCTCAAAAAGTTCACCAAGCGTCCTGACCAAATGATGCGGCGCCTCATACAAAATAATAGTCCGCGATTCATCCTTTAAATCATCAAGCACGGCATTTTTTTCTTTTTTGTCCGTCGGCAGAAAGCCCTCAAAGCAAAATCTTCTCGTACCAAGCCCCGAAAGCGTAAGCGCCGTTATGCAGGCTGCCGCTCCGGGCAGCGAAGTCACGGTAATTCCCGCCCTTTGACAAAACTGCACAAGCACTTCCCCCGGGTCTGAAATAGCCGGTGTTCCCGCATCAGTTATAAGCGCAACATTTTTTCCGTTTCTAAGTTGTTCAACCAAATATTCCGCCTTCTCAATCTTATTGTATTCATGATAGCTCGTCATCGGCGTATGTATATCAAAATGATTTAACAACTTAATACTATTACGCGTATCCTCGGCAGCTATTAAATCTACCATATTTAAAGTTTCCACAACCCTAGGCGTCATATCCCCCAGATTGCCGATAGGCGTGGCACACAAATATAATTTCCCAGTCATCTTCATTTCCCCATTTTACACATCGGTCCATGGCTAAAGCTTAGCCAAACGCGACAAAATACATCTTTGCCGCCAAAAATCAGTAACCGTAATCCTCACAAATCTCATCAGTATACACATTCGGTGCCTTGCAAATTATAAGCGGCTTCTCCACAGTCATACGCGGCCTCCCACCCCTGCAGCCCTCTATAAGCACCATATTAGGCTCTTTATCAACATACGGATACACAAGACGCATACGCTTAGGTTCAAGCTTATAATACGTCATAACGTTCATAATCTCCGCCAGCCTAAACGGTCTATGTACCATAAAAAAGCTCCCGCCGGTTTTCAACAGCTTAGCCGCGTTTCTCACCACATCATCAAGCGTGCACAAAATCTCGTGCCGCGCTATCGCCTTTGGCTCATCAGGATTGGCAAGACCATGTCTGCCTATCATATACGGCGGATTAGACGTCACAACATCAAAGGAAGCAGCCTTAAAAATCAATTCTGCTTCCTTAATATCTCCCGTCACTATATCAATTTTATCCTCCAGATGATTCAAACGCACGCTACGCCTTGCCATATCCGCGCTTTCTTCCTGTATCTCAAGCCCCGTCAAATGCGCCGCCTGAGTTTTCGCCTCGAGCAAAATAGGAATTATCCCAGTCCCTGTACCCAAATCGAGCACATTACCGCCCCGCTTGACACGCGCAAAACCGCTAAGCAGTACAGCATCCATTCCAAAGCAAAACTTATCAGGATTTTGAATAATCCTATACCCGTTCCTCTGCAAATCGTCAAGGCGCTCGTTTCCCTTAAGAAAAGCTTCAGTTGTCATCAAGCTTTGATTTCCCATCTTGCTTCTCCTGCTTTTCAAGCTTTTCAAGTTCCTTTAACTCCTTGCGCTCCTCATCTGTCATTTCCTCGTTTTTATCACGCTTATGGCGTTTCTTAAAGCGAAGTTGTTCCACGCTGTATTCTCGTATTTCCTTTTCATCATCAGCCTCGACTACCACCTTGACAAGCTGACGCAAAACATTCACGCTATGCACCTCGCCCTTCAACCCGTCATCTGTAGTCACAAAGTCACCCACATTAGGCAGTTTCCTGTTTAGATATTCGTAGGTATCTTCCTCATGCTTTAGACAACACATAAGCCGTCCACACACACCGGAAATTTTTGTAGGATTGAGCGACAAATTTTGCTCCTTAGCCATCTTAATCGACACGGGTACAAATTCCGAAAGATGCGCATGACAGCAAAGCGGCCTACCGCAGATACCTATTCCACCAAGTATCTTTGTCTCGTCGCGCACTCCAATCTGACGCAGTTCAATACGTGTTTTAAACACAGATGCCAAGTCTTTTACAAGCTCCCTAAAGTCAATACGCCCGTCCGCCGTAAAGTAAAAAAGCACCTTGTTGTTGTCAAACGTATACTCCGCATCAATAAGCTTCATCTCAAGCTTGTGTTTTTGTATCTTCTCAAGACATATCTTAAATGCCTCTTTTTCCTTCTTCTTGTTTGCCGCCTCCTGCTCCATATCGCGCTTATTGGCAACGCGCAGCACAGGCTTTAAAGGCTGTACTACCTTATCGTCATCAACTTCTTTCGGATTGCCAACTACCGTACCATACTCCACACCCCTTGCAGTCTCTACTATCACATGGTCTCCACGCTTTACATCAAAATCAAGCGGATTAAAAAAATAAATTTTCCCCGCCGTTCTAAACCTTACTCCTATAACCTTTTTCATATCTATAAACCACCCTTCTTATAAGTAAGTAAAATCTATTTTCAGCCTGCTTTCATATCCATAAACATAAGCTCCATAGCCAATTCCAAATTAACATTTGCCGAAATCCTGCTCCTTGCCCTGTCTATTGAATGTATAATGCGCTCTATTTCCTCATAACTGTACCGCGTCGCCGCCCTGCCTATCTCACGCATCTCATCCTTGAAAATTATGTGCTGCCCGTCCATACACGCTTTATATAATAACACATCTCTGTACCAAATGAAACATAAATCAAGATAATCGTTTATGTCAAATTTTTCCTTCTTTTTTTTCTCTGCTATATGTTTCGCACGCTCTGCTATCTGATTGACTTCCAAGTCGGAAACTTTTTTCATAATATCCAATACTTCCGATTTCATATTGTCAAAGTCCTCGTTTGACGCAAGCTGCACAGCCCGCCCCAAATTTCCCCGTGCAAATGAGGCACAGATACCAGCTCTGTAATCAGGCACCCTAACCTTATCCATCAAATAATTCTTTATCGCCTCATCGGAAACAGGCTTGATGTTCAAAGCTACACAGCGGCTCAAAATAGTTGGAAGCATTGCCTCAGCTCGCGCTACAAGCAACATAATTACAGCATATTCAGGAGGCTCCTCCAGTGTTTTCAAAAGCGCATTCTGGGCTTTCACATTCATCTTTTCCGCTTCGTCCACAATATAAATCTTACGGCGGCTGCTGTAAGGCTTTATCATAATGTCACCGTTTATCTGCTGTCTGACATTATCCACTGAAATAACATTAGCCTTATCATTCCCTACATAAATTATATCAGGGTTATTCCCATTTATAGACTGCCTACACGACCTACAGCAATTGCATGGCTTGTCACCACCATCCGCCTCACACTGCAAAGCCCGCGCGAAAATATCCGCAAGCATTTTTTTCCCCGAAAGCTTCTCTCCCGAAATCAAATAAGCATGCGATATTTTGTTATGCTTGACCGCATTTTTTAAATTATCGGTAAGCTGCGATTGGCCTATTATATCACGCCACTCACAAGCTTTAAAATTTTCTTCACCCATAAAAGCCTCTTGTCATGTTTTCCGCTCTATCAACAAGCATAATCATCATGTAAATATGTCCAGCAAAAGCCCGCGTATCTCACCAACCTTAGCTAAAATCGCTATCGTATCCTTCTCGTCCTTGACAAGCTCCTGCGCCAATTCATCTAGTTTTTGGTCCACCAGCCTGATAATGCCATAAACTCTATGCCGTCCGCGTCTATCCAAAAAATTTTCCCTTGAAAACTTATGTGAACGGTTTACAATCTCATTCATAAAGTCTTTTATCAGTGAGCGATACTTGCGCATATCCCTCACGTCCATACGCTTGACAAGCTTATCACCCTGCATGACGATTTCTTCCATCATAAGGTTCAATCTATTTGCAAGCTCTGCCTCCTCAATATTACTCGCCAGCATAAATTTAAAAGAGCCGTCCGACGGTTGCGCCGCTTGTTGCTGCGTAATTTGTGTCGTCTGCTGTATCTCATTTATTTTCATATCCATAAATAACCCCGCCCCCTAGCTCAAACCTGCTATATATTCGGTTATCTCATCTATGCACTCATTAAGATTTCTATTGTAGAAAATTCGCTCAATGCCGGCCGCTTTCAGATTTTCGTCTGAAAAATCCTTGCTGTCCGCAATAAAGCGTCGGCACATTTCTTCATATTTCGGCTCTTTCTGGCGTTTCTCACGCCTTAAAGCACGACTAAGCCGCTCTCCATCCTCCAGCTCCACATACACAGGAATTACCCTGTCCTTGCCAAAATAATTCCGTGTCATCATAAAAGACTGCAATGTGCCGATAATCAAATAATTATTTTTTTCAAGGTCAATTTGATTATCTTTTACCATAAAATAATACCATATACCATGCACTGTATTATACGAACGGCACTCAATAATTTTATTCTCTGTCTTAAATTGTTCAAGCGCCTCCACTGTAGAAAATCTATATTCCATCCCATCGCGCTCACCTTCCCTGATTGGACGTGTAGTATATGGCACAAGTCTTTTTAACTTCAATCTGGGATTTTTAAGAAGTCTTTTATAAATCGTATCTTTTCCTGTTGAACTTTTACCGATTAAACAAAAAATCCTTCCCATTTCTATTTCCGACCTCTAACACAATATAAGTCAATTTCTATTTTTATAATTCTTCCCATGTATTTTTCCTGTATGAATAGTACCTTTCTGTATACGTACAGTCTCCAAAAAAGAGCAATATTTATCAGCCATTGTTACTATCCAAGCCTCTCTGCACATAGGCGGCACTATCGTAAGCGGCCACATATGTTTTATAATAATGTCTTCCTGTCTTGAACTTAAATAATACTCTTTTTTGGCATTGCGCAATGCTCTCCCCGGATGAAAAAAACCATGAAGCCTATGAGGAGCAATCTTGTCATTTTTATGCCAGTCATACAAAAAGTAATCATGGAGCAATGCCCCTCTAATTAAATCTCGTGTATTACATTCTATATTGTATTTATCGCGTATCGCCAAACTAGTCTTAGCCACACTTATACAATGTTCCTGTACAGACATATTGCCATGTTGTATAAATTCTTTCATGCTTTCAAAATTTTCAGATATCAATATATCATTGGCATATTTTTGCAATTCATCTTCATACATAGCTTTGTCTCCGATTCATATAATTACATACTCAACCAATATACATTCTATCATATATTCTAATAAAAAAACACGGTATAAACCGTGTTTTTTTATATTTTTTTTAATTTAAAGTGCCCAGAACCGGAATCGAACCAGTGACACGAGGATTTTCAGTCCTCTGCTCTACCGACTGAGCTATCTGGGCATAATAGCGGGGACAGGATTTGAACCTATGACCTTCGGGTTATGAGCCCGACGAGCTTCCAGACTGCTCCACCCCGCGATAATATATTAAGTTAAATGGGTGGAGGTGGATTCGAACCACCGAAGCATAAAGCAGCAGATTTACAGTCTGTCCCCTTTGGCCACTCGGGAATCCACCCATAAAGCCGATGATCGGACTCGAACCGATAACCTGCTGATTACAAATCAGCTGCTCTGCCAATTGAGCCACATCGGC
>CANQHZ010000020.1 GCA_947623805.1 uncultured Lachnospiraceae bacterium
GCTGGGCAAAGACAAACACTCCTTTATATTCTTCTAAATTCATTATTTTAATCCTCCATTCTGCGGAACCTCAAAATCCTTAGGAAATGCCTGATTCCGACATCTCCCAAACATATGTGAAGTCTTAGGCGTCGTCTTTTACTGCCTGCCTTATGACTTCTTTATGTTTTGTCATTAAATTACATGTCTTGTTTTGAGCTTGTCTATAATGTACGCAACTGACTCAGACGGATCGAGTGTAACTTTCTCACCCTGCCCTTTTCTTACCTTGTCAGACGCTCTTGCAATCTGTGTGGGAGAACCCTTTAAGCCAAGGTTTGAATCATCTACGTCCTTCAAATCCGCTCTGCCCCATGTGGTTATCTCAGCCTTGTAAGCATCAAAGATGCCGCCCGGCGTCATATAACGCGGCTCGTTCAGCTCTGCAAGCGCCGTGATAAGGCAAGGCATTTTAGCCTTTAATACATGATATCTGTCGTCATACTGGCGCTCTACGATAACGCTGTCGCCCTCTATCTCAATATTCTGCGCATATGATATTACAGGAATGCCAAGATGCTCGGAAATCTGAGGACCAACCTGCGCCGTATCGCCGTCGATAGCCTGACGGCCCGTGATGATTAAATCATATTCAAGATTGCGGATTGCGCCTGCAATCGTCTGTGATGTCGCCCATGTATCGGCTCCGCCAAGCACTCTGTCCGTCACAAGGATACCCTTGTCAGCGCCCATGGCAAGCGCCTCCCTGAGAACCTCCTCCGCCTTGGGAAGTCCCATAGTAACTACTGTAACCTCCGCGCCATACTTATCCTTTAATCTCAAAGCCGCTTCAAGTCCAGCCTTGTCATCAGGATTCATAATAGTCAGCATGGCAGCTCTATCAAGTGTACCGTCAGGATTAAACTTAACGCCACCCTTTGTATCAGGTACCTGTTTTACACATACTACAACTTTCATGTTTATTCTCCTTATATTTTATAATCTTCCCATAATTATTGACCAAAAGAACGCTGCCCTTGCGTTCTTTTAAAAACTTAGCAAAAACTTAGCAATTCTTAGCATATGTCTTTTATATGCTTAGACGCGCTTAGTTTTTTATTCTTAGCATATGTCCTTTATATGCTTAGAAGTGCTTAGTTTTTTATTTCAAAAGATTTGACGAAATTACCATTCTCTGTACTTCGCTCGTGCCCTCGTAAATCTCTGTAATCTTAGCATCTCTCATCATGCGCTCTACTTCATACTCTCTCGTATAGCCATAGCCGCCGTGGAGCTGTACTGCCTTTGTAGTAACCTCCATAGCCATCTCCGCAGCATAAAGCTTAGCCTGAGCAGCCTCTACGCTGTAAGAAGTCTTGTGATCCTTTGTGTACTGGTCCTTTGTCATAGCAGCCTTGTAAACAAGCAGTTGAGCCGCCTGCGCCTTTGTCGCCATATCAGCAATCTGGAACTGCGTATTCTGGAAAGCTCCAATAGCGCGACCAAACTGTTTTCTCTCCTTGACATAGGCAATAGTCCTGTCAAGCGCACCCTCGCCAATGCCAAGAGCCTGTGCTGCGATACCGATACGTCCGCCATCAAGCGTATGCATTGCTATATTGAAGCCCTTGCCCTGCTGTCCAAGCATATTTTCCTTTGGTATGCGGCAATCCGTAAAGATCAACTCATATGTAGAAGAACCGCGGATACCCATTTTCTTCTCCTTCGTACCGAATGAGAAACCAGGAGTGCCTTTCTCGACTATAAATGCAGAAATTTCCTTTGTCATTCTGCCGCGTTTTTCAACCATGCCAGTGATAGCAAAAATAACATAAACGTCTGCCTCTTTGCCGTTTGTAATGAAAATCTTCGAACCGTTCAATACCCACTCGCCGCCGTCAAGAACAGCCTTTGTCTGCTGCCCCTGAGCGTCAGTGCCCGCGCCCGGCTCTGTAAGACCGAAAGCGCCAATCTTTCTGCCGCTTGCAAGGTCGGGAAGATATTTCTGCTTCTGCTCCTCTGTGCCGTATGTGAGAATGGGATCGCAGCAAAGGGAAGTATGCGCAGACACGATAACCGCCGTAGTGCCGCAGACTTTCGCAAGTTCCTCAACGCACATAACATATGTCATAACATCGCAGCCCTGTCCGCCGTACTCCTTTGGAATGGGAATGCCGAGGAAACCTGCCTTAGCCATCTTCTCTACAGTGGCTCTCGGAAACTCCTCTGTCTCGTCAACCTCGATTGCAAGAGGCTTTACCTCTTTTTCGGCAAACTCTTTGAAAAGAGTTCTCGCCATCTCATGCTCTTTACTTAATGTAAAATCCATGTTTTTACTCCTCCATATCAATATATTAAATATATGCCAGTTTATTTATTGCCGCATAATTACTTGCTGTAATCGTAAAAGCCCTTGCCTGTCTTTTTGCCAAGCTTGCCGGCCCTTACCATCTTTCTAAGAAGCGGTGACGGCGCATACTTGGAATCGCCTGTCTCCGCGTAAATTACCTCCATAATCGCAAGCACGATATCAAGCCCAATATAATCTCCAAGAGCCAGCGGTCCCATCGGATGGTTTGCGCCAAGCTGCATTGCCACGTCAATATCCTCTACGCTTGCAACGCCTGCCGCATATACGTTAATCGCCTCGTTAATCATAGGAATCAAAATCCTGTTTACAACAAATCCTGCCGCCTCGTTTACTTCAACAGGCGTCTTGCCGATTTCTGTAGCAATGCTCTTGATCTTCTCTACTAAATCGGCAGGCGTATTCGCGCCCGCAATAACTTCAACCAGCTTCATCCTGTCGGCAGGATTAAAGAAGTGCATACCAACCAGCGGACGGTCAAGTCCCGCGCCCATTTCCGTGATGGAAAGTGAAGATGTGTTTGTCGCGAAAATACAATCAGGCTTTACAATCTCCTGCAATTCCTTAAAGGTTGTCTTCTTTAATTCCATCTTTTCAGGCGCAACCTCGATAACAAGGTCGCAGTCTGTACAGATGTCCTTTAAGCCTGTGACAATCTTGTTTGCTATCGCGTCAGCCTTCTCCTGAGTGATTTTTTCCTTGCCTACGAGGAAATTGAGATTTTTTAAAATCTTAGCCTTGCCGCCGTCTGCAAACTCCTGCTTAATATCACATAAGCAGACCTCATATCCGTCTGTCATGGCAAATGCCTGCGCAATGCCTGAACCCATTGTTCCCGCACCGATAATACCTACCTTCATTTTTGTAATTCCTCCTCTTTTTTAATATGTTTTTGTACAACAGAAAACGCGTTTTTAAAGTTTTCTATTGTCATAAATCACAAGTAAACGCAAATGTAATCTGCGTTTACTCGAAAAATATTAACAGTTCTTGAACGGTTCCTTAACCTTTTCCTTGTTCTTGTCCAGGAAAAATGCCATGCCGTATTTCTGATCCTCTGTCTCAAAGCAGTCGCCGAAAAGCTTCTCCTCGATAACAATCGCCTCGTCCATATCAGCATCAAGTCCTTCGTTGATTGCCTTTTTGCAGTTGCGTACAGCTATCGGAGCATTCTTTGCTATGGTTGACGCCAGCTTCTCAGCCTGCGCCATAAGCTCCTCCTGAGAATAAACGGCATTTACAAGACCTATCCTGTATGCCTCGTCTGCCTTGATGTTTCTCGCCGTGTAAATCATCTGCTTAGCCATGCCCGCGCCCACAAGACGCGCAAGCCTCTGTGTACCGCCAAAGCCCGGCGTGATGCCAAGACCTACCTCAGGCTGTCCAAATACTGCATTGTCAGAGCATATCCTGATATCGCAGCTCATAGCTATCTCGCAGCCGCCGCCAAGCGCAAAGCCGTTTACCGCAGCGATTACAGGAATAGGGAATGTCTCGAGCTTTCTGAATACGTCATTTCCCTTCTTGCCGAATGCTTCGCCCTCCGCCTTTGTGAGCGTACTCATCTCTCCGATGTCCGCGCCCGCCACAAAAGATTTAGCGCCCGCACCTGTGAGTATAAGGCATCTGACCTCGTCAAGATTTACAGCGTCAAGCGCCGCATTTAATTCATCAAGCACCTGTGAATTGAGGGCATTCAAAGCTTTCTCGCGGTTGATAGTGATTTTGCCCACCGCGCCGTTCTGTTCATATAAAATAAAGTCCATCTTAATCCTCCATATCTTACCTATCTATCGGTTTTACCCAGTCCGAAAAACGCCGCCCTTGCGTTTTTTATTCGTATTTCTTTACGATTGTAGAGCAGCCCATGCCACCGCCGATACACAATGTAGCAAGACCTGTCTTAGCGCCTCTTGCCTCCATCTCATGAAGCAGCGTGACAAGAATACGGCAGCCTGACGCGCCTACGGGATGTCCAAGAGCGATAGCGCCTCCGTTGGGATTGAGCTGCTTGTCAACATCAATGCCAAGCTCTCTGCCTACAGCGATTGACTGCGCTGCAAAAGCTTCGTTTGCCTCAATGATGTCAAAGTCCTCAATCTTCATGCCTGTCTTAGCCATTACCTTCTTTGTGGCTGCTACGGGACCTATGCCCATTACCTCGGGTCTTACGCCTGCAAGCGCACCCGCAACCCACTCTGCCATAGGCTTAACGCCAAGCTCCTTAGCCTTCTCCTCTGTCATAACTACGATAGCGGCAGCGCCATCATTGATACCTGACGCATTGCCAGCCGTAACATATTTATCCTTGTTGATTGGACGGAGCTTTGCAAGACCTTCCATAGTAGAGCCAGGTCTTGGTCCCTCGTCAACCTTAAACTCGATTGTCTCTTTCTTTTTCTTAACCATTACAGGAACGATTTCCTTGTCAAACGCGCCCGACTTCTGAGCCGCCTCTGTCTTCTGCTGGCTCTTTAACGCGAACTCGTCAAGCTCCTCGCGCGTGATGCCCCACTCATCGCAGATATTGTCTGCTGTTTGAATCATATGGTAATCATTGAAAGCGTCCCAGAGAGCGTCCTTAATCATTGTATCAACCAAAACGCCGTTGTTCATTCTATAGCCGAAACGCGCGTTAGGCAGAGCAAACGGAGCCATTGACATGTTCTCCATACCGCCTGCGACAACGATATCAGCATCGCCTGCTTCAATCATCTGAGCCGCCATATTTACGCAGTTAAGACCTGAACCGCATACTACATTTATCGTAACAGCGGGCGTTTCAATGGGAAGCCCTGCCTTGATTGCCGCCTGACGCGCCACGTTCTGTCCCTGACCTGCCTGTATAACGCAGCCCATATATACGTGGTCTACCTTTTCAGGAGCCACTCCTGCCCTGTTTAAAGCCTCTTTGATTACGATAGCGCCAAGCTCCGCCGCAGGAGTGGTGCTGAGTGAACCGCCCATAGTGCCGATTGCTGTACGGCAGGCGCCTGCCAATACGATTTTCTTTGCCATTATCAATTCCTCCATTTGCTAATAAAGCTGTTTATTGGTTTACATTTGCCTGATTGTTATTTTTATCACAATCACTTCGCTTATTTTATCACATTGTTAAAAAAAAAGCAATCTATTTATTATTATAATTCTGCATTTTGAGATTTTTTTGCTTCTTCCACGACAGGGTCAACAAGCCTGTAACGCCTGTACCATTCCTTTGTGTTGTCATTTCGCTCCACATCGCTGCGATTTGCGCTCAGGAAACGCGCAAGCTGGTAAAAATCAACCCATATCTCGTTATTCCCCTCTTTCTGCGACTCATCAAAGATAAGCTGCAGTCCTACGTGGAGATGTACAGTGTCTATATTGTTGACATTTTCCTTGTCGCTGTAGCCTGTGTGCCCCATATAGCCTATCACGTCACCCGCCGTGACAAAATCGCCCTCTTTCAATCCCTCCGCATAAGGCCTATTCTGTCGCAGATGCGCGTAGTAATAATAACGTTTTTTGTCAAAGCTGCGTATGCCTATGCGCCAGCCGCCGTAGCGGTTCCAGCCAAGCGCCTCCACATATCCCGACTCGCACGCGATAATTGGAGTACCTATCAGCCCCATCATGTCGTGTCCAAGGTGCTGTCTTTTGTAGCCAAAGCTGCGTGACACGCCAAAATCATCATAATCCTGATATGAAAATCCCTTTGCAATCGGCGAAAACGCCTTTAAGCCATATTTTTTCTGCATTTTGCCGTTTCCGTCTTCAATTTCATACTCGCCAAGCATGCCGCCAAGCACTGCCCCGTATGCCTCATAATAATACGAAAAATATTCATACTTCTGAATCAAGCCCTCTTTCGTAATCTCTTTTTCCGAAAGCTGCTTTGCAATGCTGTCAATATATTTCTCAGAGTTTTCACCAAATTCCCCACCTCCGCGCATCGCCGCATATGCAAGCAGGACAATCCAATCTAAATGCACGTCGCTCTCATAGCTTTCTACATCCATCAGACACGCCTTTTTCAGCGCCTCATACGACGCGTTAAAATCCACCCATTTTATGTAGTCGTCCGTATTCTGCGCCACATACTCCCCGGCTGCCGTTGATGTGCCGTTTACCGTGGCTGCCTCCTTTAGAGCTTCCTCGTAAAAATATATCCCTGACGCAAGCACAAACGCGCCCGCTATCAGCAAAAACATAATCCTGCCCCGCATATACCACCATATATCCGCAACAACTTTACTTGTAATATATGATGCCATTTCGTTTTTTAGATTTAAGCGCAAAAAAATTGCCGCATTTATACGGCAATTTTTTATAAAAATATTCAATTCTTATTGATTACTTATTGATTATTTTAATCCTTACTTCTCCGGCTCTATCAGACCGTAAGTGTTGCCTTTTCTCTTATACACCACGTTTACATCGTCCGTCTCTGCATTGCAGAATACATAGAAGTCATGCCCCAAAAGTTCCATCTGTACGCATGCGTCCTCGGGGTACATAGGCTTGATGTCAAACTTCTTGGTGCGCACGATTTTGACCTCGTCGTCGTCAGCGCCATAATCCTTGTCCATAAAATCCGTGCGCAGACTTGCCGCGCCCGCCTGCTGCTCTGCCCTGAATTTATTTCTGTATTTCTTAAGCTGCCTCTCTATAACCTCCGCCGCAAGGTCTATCGACACATACATATCGTTGCTTACCTGCTCAGAACGTATGATATTGCCCTTTACAGGGATAGTCACCTCTATTTTCTGCCTTTCTTTCTCGACGCTCAATGTCGCGTGCACCTCTGTCTCAGGCGTGAAATATTTGTCAAGCTTGCCAATCTTGTCCTCAACCGCAGACTTTAACCCCGGAGTAATCTCAATATTTTTACCACTGATTATAAATTTCATTACACTCACGTCCCTTCGTAAATAATTGTATATTTATTATATCACATACACCTATTTTTTCAATAATTTTTGCCGCTTATTATTAATTTTTTTGATAATTTTCCGACATTTTATTTTGTTTTCCGACATTTAATTTGTCAAGGAAATTTTGAAAAAAATCCGCTTTCTGTCAAAATTTGTACATATTTTTCCATGGCAAAATCCACACGAAAAAGTGTTCAAACATGTGGATATTGTGGATAACTCGGTGTATAAGTGTATTTTTCAAGTTTTTTTACTCATTTTTATGTGGATATGTCTCAATATTGGGAAAAAATGACGTATGTGTCATACTGTCCGCATGTTCTGTCAATTGTCTATTTCTTACAAAAATATTACAATACAGGCAAAATGAATAAATTCACTAAGAAACGGACGGCATATCCTGCCGTCCGCTGTAATATATCCTTTATTAATATCCTTTATTAGAAAATTCTTCTTACCGAAAGCACGTTTCTATAACTTACGTTTGAAACTATGATACCCGTCTTGCTTGTGCTTGCGTGTACTATCTGTCCGTTTCCTATATATAAGCCTACATGACCTGAGTAGCATATGATATCACCTGGCTGCGCGTTTGCAACTCCTCCTACATCATATCCCTGGCTTCTGAGCGCCGTTGATGAGTGAGGCAAGCTAACACCAAAATTAGAATATACACTCATTACAAAGCCTGAACAATCTGTACCGTTTGTAAGGCTTGAACCGCCGTATACATAAGGATTGCCTACAAACTGCAATGCGTAATCAATGACTGCCTTTCCGCTCTCGCTGCCTGACGATGCTGCCACTGTATTCTGCGCCGCCTCTATAGTCGCCTGATTGTTCGCCTGTCTCTGAGCCTGCTGCTCAGCTCTTGCTGCCTGAGCTGCCGCTGCTGCCGCCCTTGCTTCCTCACGTGCCTTAGCTTCCTTGGCAAGCCTTGCTTCTTCTTCCTCTCTTGACTCGGCGTGTACAAAATCTGTCCTGAGTTTGACGTACTCTCTTGAGACATATCCGTCGCCCTCCTCAATAGATATCTGCACCCATCCGTCAAGCTCATCAACCACTATAAGCTCCTCGCCCATAGGCACCAGCCCCAGCACGGAAGCATCTGTACCTGCGTCTTTTCTAACCTTCAGAGTGGTGGTATTTACTACCGCATATGTAGTGCCGACTTCCTTTGCAAGCTTTTCAGCCTCCTTGCCTGTCACGCAATACTCACCCTTTACGTATCCCGTGCAGTTGCCCGACTTAATCTTGTACCAGCCGTCCTTTTCTTCGATGAACTCACCGACTGATTTGTCATAGAGCTTGCCGACAATCTCGCCCTCCTCGCTCGGCATACTTCTTACATTTACATAATTGTTCACCTGCGCGATTACAAGGTTTGAAAAATCCTGCTCGTCATCATCTTTCTTCTTTTCTTCTTTCGCCTCCTCAGAGGTTTCTTCCTCGGTGTCTGTCTCTATCTCATAATCCTCATATGTATCAAGCGCCGAAAAACCTGCGCTTGTCCGCGGCTCGGCATCTGCATCCTTGATGGTCTGCTCCGCCTCACTGCTCTCCTCATCATAAGAACTCTCCGTTTCGCTGCCTGCACTCTCATCTGTCTCGCTCTCTTTATCCAAGTCAAGCTTAGTCTCAGATGATGTTTTGTCATTCTCATTGACTATTTCCACAAAACCATTCTCGGAAAGCGCCACCTGCTGAGATGCAATCACTGTATTTGGCTTTATTCCGGAGACACTCTCAAGATAAGCTATATTGTCAACAACCTCTGCCTGTAATTCTTCTATCGTACTTCCATCATCAAGCACTACCGCAACCCCTGCCGCCGGAATATTAGATGTGCGGCTGAGCTTTGCCTCAAGTGTCGCCTGATATCCGCCGGCCGCAACCGCACTCGCCAAAGCGCACGCTGCAAGCCTTATGCCGAACTTATTCATTGTTAATCCTCCAAATGTGACGTAAAACTATACAAGGTTTAATCTTTCATATTTACACAAATTGTTTCATTTTTAAGTCTAATTATTACGAAATTGTTACGTCCTTGAATTAAATTATCATATTTCGGCATAAATGTCAAGGTTTTGGCAGCTTTATTCTCTAATTTTATTAATAAATTTTTAACTTTTCACCACCCATATTTTGGGATTTTTGCACAATACCATATTAAACGGCTATCCCCTTAATATCAAGTTAAATAGACATTTGCGAAACTCTATTCGACAACATAGAATTTAGAACACATTTCGCAATTACCTATCAAGTTAAATAATTTTGCAGTGAATTTACCGCATTCGCACCATCGGCTACAGCCGTTATAATCTGGCGCATCGGCTTTTTGCGGATATCACCTGCGGCGTATATTCCATCCGCCGATGTGCGACAGTCCTCTCCGGCAATGATATATCCGCTCTCATCAATATCGACAAGCCCTTTAAAAAGCTCCGTAATCGGTCTTACTCCTACCGCAATAAACACTCCGTTCACGTCAAGGCTGCCGCTTTCGCCACTCTTTTTATTAAAAATTTCCACACTTTCTACCATATCATCGCCTTTTATTTCTTTTACCTCGCTATCCCATATTATCTCGACATTTTCAAGCGCCATAAGTCTTTTTTGCAAAATATTGGCAGCACGCAGCTTGTCCCTTCTATGAATTAAATACACCTTTGCGCACAATCCCGCAAGGAATATCGCATCCTCGACCGCCACATCACCGCCGCCGACAACCGCCACTGTCCGTTTCCTAAAAAATGCGCCGTCGCATGTAGCGCAATAGGAAACTCCCATGCCCGCAAGCTCCTTCTCGCCTTTCACGCCAAGCTGCACATGCTCCGCGCCTGTAGCAAGTATCAATGCCCGAGTTTCATATATACCATTGTCAGTCTTGACGATTTTTATATCTTCCTGATTTTCTCCTTGCTCTATACCCGTAACCTCGGCAGTGATAAACTCTACGCCAAATTTGTCAGCATGTTCTCTGAATTTATCGGATATATCAGCGCCGCTTATCATCGGCAAACCCAGATAATTATCCACCTCATAAGTATTTAATACCTGTCCACCGCTTACAGGGCTCCTGTCAATTACAGCAAGTTTAAGTCCTGCCCTTATTCCATAAATAGCCGCTCCGAGCCCCGCCGGACCCGCGCCTAAAATCAGTACATCATACATAATCATAATCCTCCATTTCTTCTCATGCTAACCAGCCTCCGTCAAGCGCAATGACCTGTCCTGTCAGATAGTCGTTTCCCTCGCAGAGTATTCGCACAAGCTTTGCCACTTCATCAGCTCTGCCAATGCGGTCTGCCGGTATTTCCGCTATAATGGCATCCATTTCTTCTGCGCTAAAGCACTTATTCATATCCGTGTCAATCAAACCGCACGCTATGGCGTTCACCTGTACATTGCTGGGACCCAGCTCCTTTGCAAGCGCGCGCGTCATAGCGTTCAATCCGCCCTTTGATGCCGAATATGCGACCTCCATTGACGCGCCGACATTTCCCCATACAGAAGATATATTTATTATTTTACCGCTTTTTTGCCGTATCATTCTTTTGGCAGCTTCCCTGCACGTCAAAAAACAGGCATTTAGGTTTGTATTTATTACCTCGCTCCATTCAGAATATGACATATCTGTCATAAGTCCGATATAAGAAATACCCGCATTATTTACAAGCACATCAAGATGCTGTATCTGAGCAAACATTTCAAGCACATTTTCTTCTCTATATATAGGAAAGGCAAAACAGCGGCAAAAAACGTCGTGTGACGCCATAAGCTCGTCTGCAAGCGCCTCAAGCATGGGCATATTTTTATGGCAGGTCAAATACAAATCATAGCCGGACGCTGCAAGCTCATACGCGATTGCCCGCCCTATGCCTCTGGAAGCGCCTGTTATCAAGGCTTTTTTTCTTCCCGCCTGATTTTTTTCCAATAAGACCACCCCTTTGTTCAAAGCAAATTTTTCTCCAACTTTGCATATAATTATAAAACAAATTTTCCTAAACATCTATACCTAAACACTTTTATTGTTGTTAAATACTTAGGTTTATACTATAATTATTATTGAAATGCACTGATATTTAGTGTAAACGGGAAATTCACGCGGTGGGCAGCATACTCTTTATGACAGGATAAAATGACACCACCCGCAAAGACAATGGGAGAGCTATACTATGAACAAACCTAGAATTATTTATCTCCAAATTCTGGCTGTAATTTTATTTACTTTTATAAGTCTGATATATCTTCCGGATGCCAGCGCCTCTACAGCGGAGCGTATAAAAGATTGCGAACCTTTCAATCGCAACTGGAGCATTTCCACGGAAACATCGTCACTTTTTTATGACTTGCTGCCCGATTTTTTTTATACTGACGGCAAAAACCTGGCGTCAATCAGCCGTACTATCGCGGATGCAAAAGACGGCGACTATATTGGATTTTTTTCGTTTCAGCAGCAGATACGTGTATATATCGAAGACGAGCTCATTTACAGCTTTGTACCCGGTGACGGCACTCTAAGCTCCACTCCCGGAAACAAATGGAATTTTATCTCTTTGTTCGATGAATACAATGGGAAAAAACTGACAGTACAGGTATATGAATGCTATTCCAATGGGCGTGTCGCCGTACCTGCTTTCTATTATGGTTCACAATACGGCATCGCGGCGCATTACGTCAAGGCGGAAGCTGTTCACATAATGATAAGCTTCTTCACTATAGTAATGGGCATAGGTCTTGGCTGCTTTTGTATATTATACCGCAAAAATCAGCAGTTTGTGCTGGGGCTTAAATGGCTCGCACTTTTTGCGCTGTTCAGAGGTGTATGGAGCTCAATAGAAACAAATGTTTATTCGCTTTTCTTTACTCATCTGCTTCTTTTCAGCCAGCTTTCATACCTTTGCCTAAAGCTTGCCACGGTTTCCTTTCTGCAGTTTATAAATGTCACATTTCACCACGGACAGAGCAGATTTTTAAAAATCTTAACTCTCGCATCAATAGCAGACTTTTGGATAAGCGGCATTTTACAGCTTAAATTCGGCATTGACTTTGCAAGCACTGTCTTTGCCACGCACTTTATCATGCTTAGCGGCGGCGCATATGCCACATACATAAGCATTTCTTCTCTGCGTGAAAGGCTGCGCGAGGCTGAAGTTGTAGCGCTGTCATCCAAGAAACGCAACGCATATGTGGCGCAAATTATATGCACGCTCACAATCATAGCTACCTCTCTCATCGACCTTGTGCGCTATTACATGGTCAATTCGCCCGATATCGCAAAATTTTGTCGTCTGGGAGACATTATTTATATAGCAACAATTTCCATAACTCTTTTTCTTGATTTTATTTCAATCGTACAGATGGGCTTTGAGGCTGAACACATCAAGGAAGAAGCGGCCATTGACCCTATGACAAAGCTGCGCAACCGTTCTACGTTTGAGATGGATATTATGAGGGGCACACAAAGGCAATGGGAAAAAAAGGGAATAATCGTGCTTGACCTGAACAATCTTAAGTATTTCAATGATGTGCTGGGACATGACATGGGCGATTATTATATTATCGCCGCGAGTGAGGTTATATCCGACGTCTACTCACAATGCGGCAACGTGTACCGCATTGGAGGCGACGAATTTTGTGTGATTGCCAACAATCTTGAAGACGAGCGTTTTCTGGAGCTGCGCGCCGTAGCCGAAAAGCGCATTGAGGGAATTATCGTTCCCAAGCGCGATATACATATGGAAATATCGGCCGGCTATGCGCGTTTCGATGCTAAGCTCGATTATACTTTAAGGGATACGATGAAACGCGCCGACAAGTCTATGTATTCACGCAAAGTCGAGTTGAAAGCGCGCCATCCGGAGCTCAATGTGAGGTAAGTTCATCTTGGCAGTGCTGCTCTAACGCTGTGTCATATATATCTGGGGATAGCGGAAGTGTAACCGCAGCACTGTTCCATGCCGAATAGTACGCTGCATTTGTGAGCATGAGCGGATTTACGGCGTCTTTTCCTTTGGCAATAAGCAGACTATCATCATTTTTTATTACCGCGTCGGCAAAATTTTCGAGCATTTGCGGATATGGCTCTGCAGATTTTTCAAATCGGACTGTTTCCTCTGTAAATGTCAATTCTTCACGCGAAGTTACCTTATGCGTAGCTATGTATTGTGACGCATCCTCACTGTAACGCCATATATGGAGTGTATCGTCTTCAAGCAACAGTTTTCCTTTCGTGCCTATGATTTCAAGGCGTTCTTCCCAGATTGCCTCGCCTGTAGTAAGCATAAATACTGCCGTAAGATTATCCGGATAGCGCATTTGTATAGTGGCTTCATCGTCTACTTTAAAACTGTTATATTTTCCGAACGGTATATCGGCATAGAGCTTTTCAGGCATCCCGAAAAGCCACTGCCATATGTCAAGTATATGCTGCCCCTGGTTTATGAGCGCGCCTCCGCCCTCTCCGTTCCAGCTGCTTCGCCATGTTCCTGATGCGTGATAATGCGCCGTGCGAAAATACCTTGAATTTACCAGCATAATGCGGCATAATTTACCAAGCTCGTTATTCTCAAGAATTTGCTTTATCTTTTGGTATTTGGGATACAGCCTTTGATGAAACATCATAGCGTATATTCTGTCCGCATTTGCGGCAGCACGCGCCATATCCAATGCCTCTCCTATTGCCGCTCCGGCAGGCTTGTCACACATTACATGTTTACCCAGCATAAAGGCGCGCTTTGCCTGTTCCGGGTGAAGCTTATGCGGTGTTACTATTAATACCGCGTCGTATTCATCGGGATTATCAAATAATTCTTCCGCTGACTGATAGATAATGGGATGTGTACCGTCTACGTTGACGAGCTGCTTTCCCCATTCCTGCTGCTCAGGACGGCGTATTACGACCGCCGTGAGAGTCATATTTGGCACTTCACCTTTTGTTATCATTTCCGCGTATTTTTTACCCATAACTCCTACTCCGATTAGAACGGTTCTTACTCTTTGCATGTTTTTATTTCCTTTCTTATCGTTTTTAACTATATTAATTGCATTATACTAAAGTCTTGCAAAAGACACAAGTTTTTTATGGGCATAAAGAAAACCCTTGAAAATACTGAATTTCCAAGGGTTGTGTATATTGCATATTGTATGCGTAATTATCTCTTGCTGAACTGAGGCGCCCTACGAGCAGCTTTGAGACCGTATTTCTTACGCTCTTTCATACGTGAGTCACGTGTCAGGAAACCTTCTCTTTTGAGAACGGGTCTGTAATCTGCATCCGCCTGCAATAAAGCTCTTGAAATGCCATGCCTGATGGCACCTGCCTGACCTGTATAGCCGCCGCCATATACGTTTACGAGTACATCAAACTTATCAGCTGTATCTGTAGCGACCAAAGGCTGACGCACTGTAACCTTTAATGTCTCAAGCCCGAAATAATCATCTATACTCCTTTTATTTATTGTAACATTGCCTGTACCTGGTACTAAATATACCCTAGCGACAGATGTCTTTCTTCTGCCTGTACCATAATATCTTGAAGCATTTGCTGCCTTTGCCATTTTAATTTCCTCCTTTATTTGTCCCTTAATTAAAACGTTAATAACTCAGGTTTCTGAGCCGCATGCTTGTGCTCCGGTCCTGCGTATACAAAAAGTTTTCTATACATTTCACGTCCTAAAGGTCCCTTAGGAAGCATTCCCTTAACAGCAAGCTCAATGACTGACTCCGGTTTCTTGTTAAGCTTTTCTTTAAGAGTTGTCTGTTTCATGCCGCCAACATAATCAGAATGATTATAATATATCTTCTTGTCAAGCTTCTTTCCTGTTACATTAACTTTCTCAGCATTGATAACGATTACATAATCGCCTGTATCAATATGAGGAGTAAAAATAGGCTTGTTCTTACCTCTCAAAATGCTTGCCACTTCTGATGCCAAGCGTCCCAACGTCTTGCCTTCAGCGTCTACTACATACCATTTTCTATCAATTGTAGCTGGACTAGCCATAAATGTCTTCATTATGTTACCTCCATATATTAAGCCTGTCGGCTCTCCTTTGATGGATATTCCCACTTAGACCACCCTGATACGGAATGTCCGGCCGTACCCTGTCAATCCGTGAGTCACCTAGATACATCGGCGTATGCGCTCAAAAATATCGGGGCTTTGACATCTTCAAATCACATACCGCCACATTGAATTATTATATTATACGGCGCCGAGCGTGTCAACACCTTTTTGCGGATTTTTCAGGATTTTTCATGATTTTTCAAAATCAATTTTCAATCGAAATACTCATACGCAACAAGTGTCAGCCCGCATGCCGGAGCCGTAGGTCCTGCCTTTGCGCGGGTGCGCGCATCAAGAATTTCCGGTATTTGTGAGGCAGACATGTTGCCGCGTCCTACCTCTATGAGCGTGCCGGCGATTATCCTCACCATATTATACAGAAATCCATTGCCCGTCACGCTTATTGTAATCATATCACCTTTCTTTTCCACGCTTATGTCATAAATTGTCCTCACTGTGGTCTCAACGACGGCAGCCGCATTGCAAAAACTTTTGAAATCGTGCTCACCTTTCAAATACTGCGCCGCCGTATGCATTTTTTCCGCATCAAGCGGTACATATATAAAATGCGAATATAGGCGATATATCGGTATCGGAAATTCCGTGTTTAATATCTTATACTCATATGTTTTTTTGCTTTGTCGATGCCTTGGGTGAAAATCCGGCTCGACCTCTCTTGAAGCCTGTATCCTTATATCATCGGGGAGCCGCTGGTTCAGTGCGTAGGATATCTTCTCGGCAGGCATTCTCGCCGATGTATCAAATACGGCGATATTGCCGAGCGCATGAACTCCTGTGTCTGTCCGCGATGCGCCTATCACCCTTATGTCCTCGCCAAAAAGCCCACTCAATGCCTCGTTTAGCACTCCCTCAACAGTGACAGCATTAGGCTGTAGCTGCCAGCCATGATAATTTGTACCATCATATGCGACGGTAAGCATTACTCTTTTCATAATAAAACAACTACCATTTTTACCAATCTGTCCGCCATTAATCCCGCTGCCAAATAAAGCAAAATAACAGCATACGCCGCAAAATCCCTCTTTTTGTAGCATAGCGGTTTCATACGGGTACGGTGTTCACCGCCACGATAGCATCGTGCCTCCATTGCCATTGCCAAATCGTTGGCTCGCCTAAAAGCAGATATTATCAACGGCACAAGCAACGGTATGAGACTTTTTGCTTTCTTTATAAAATTGCCGCTCTCAAAATCCGCTCCTCTTGCCATCTGAGCTTTCATTATCTTGTCGGTTTCTTCCATAAGAATAGGGATAAACCTGAGCGCTATCGACATCATCATAGCTATCTCATGTACGGGCACTTTTATCTTTTTTAACGGTCGCATAAGGCTTTCCATGCCGTCCGTGAGCTGGTTCGGCGTAGTTGTCAATGTCATAATCGATGAACCGATAACCAAAAAGCTCAGTCTTATCGTCAAAAACGCGGCAAGTCTTATGCCCTCTTTCGTTATGCTAAGCTTCCATACGGTAAAAACCGGCTCACCCGGAGTCAAGAGCAGGTTAAAAACTATAGTAATCGCAAGCAGGAAAACTATCGCTTTCATACCCTTTACCATAAATTTAAACGGCACCTTTGACAGCTTTATCATTATTATAAGAAACAACGCCGCTATTACATACTCTGCTACGCCGTCAAAAATAAACAACGACAAAATAAAGGCGATTGTAGCCACAAGCTTTACCCTTGGGTCAAGTCTATGTATTATCGAGTCGGTTTGGTAATATTGTCCCAATGTTATATCTCTAAGCATATTCCGACGCTACCTCCCCCTTTTTGCCGCGGAAAGCTTTGCAAAATAACTCATTATCTCCTTTTTGGCTTCATCTATGGTATTTATATCAATCCTGACATCATATCCTCGGTCATGCAGCGCTTTCATAATGTATGTAACCTGCGGCGCCGCAAGTCCTACCTCCTCAAGGCGCTCATACTGCTTAAATACTTCCGTGGGCTTATCATCAAGCATTACGCTGCCCTTGTTCATCACTATAATCCTGTCCACATACTTTGCTATATCATCCATACTGTGAGATACGAGCATTATCGTTATTCCTGTCTCTTTTTTCAGTTTTGAAATCTGCTCCAAAATCTCATCTCTGCCTCTGGGGTCAAGTCCCGCAGTAGGCTCGTCCAATATCAGCACATCAGGCTTCATTGCAAGCACTCCGGCTATTGCGACACGCCTTTTTTGTCCGCCTGACAAATCAAACGGTGACTGATAAAAGTATTCGTCCTCAATGCCCGCAAGCTTTAGCGCCTCATATGCCCTAAGCTCAACCTCTTTTTTGGTAAGTCCTAAATTTTTAGGTCCAAAGCATACATCCGAAAACACATCCGCTTCAAAGAGTTGATACTCCGGATATTGAAAGACAAGTCCTACCTTGCTTCGCAGCCTTTTCTTGTCAAAATCCTCCGCGTCTATGTCCTCTCCGTTAAAGTATATACTTCCGCTTGTCGCTTTTAGCAGTCCGTTCAAATGCTGCACCAAAGTGGATTTACCAGAGCCCGTATGACCTATAAGTCCTATAAACTGCCCGTCAGGTATGACAAGACTTACATTATTTAAAGCCGTTACAGCCATTGCCGTATCTGCTTCATATATATGGCTTACCTTATCCAAAATAATCGGCATGTCATCACCCTCTTTGTCCGCATTATCTCATATGCCTGTTCCTGCAGGCAATCAAATCATATCCGCGCATCTATCTATCGCCTCGGCAAATTCCTCCTTGGTAAGTATGCCCTCAGCAATCGGAAATCCCTCCTGCCTAAGCTCATGCGCAAGCAATGTCACCTGCGGCACATCCAGCCTAAGCTCCCTAAGACGCTCTACCTGTGAAAAAATTTCTCTCGGAGTGCCTTGGAGTGCTATCTTTCCTTTATCCATCACATAAACCTTATCTGAATAAATAACTTCCTCCATGTAATGCGTGATAAGTATTACCGTAATCTTCTCCACATCATTCAGGGCACGTACCGCGCGTATTACCTCCTTGCGCCCTTTAGGGTCAAGCATTGCTGTCGGCTCATCCAAAATGATACATTTGGGGTGCATGGCAATTACACCTGCGATAGATACTCTCTGCTTTTGCCCTCCCGAAAGTTTATTGGGCGAGTGTTTTCTAAATTCATACATTCCGACCGCTTTTAAGCTTTCCTCTACGCGTTCCCATATTTCCTTTGTCGGCACCCCCATATTTTCCGGTCCAAATCCGACATCCTCCTCAACAACCTGACCTATAATTTGATTGTCAGGGTTCTGAAAAACCATTCCCGCAGTCTGTCGTATATCCCATAAGTATTCATCGTTTTTTGTGTCTTTTCCGTCCACCCATACCGTACCCTCTGTGGGATATAAAATGGCGTTTAAATGTTTTGCCAATGTTGACTTTCCTGAGCCGTTATGCCCCAATATGGACACAAAATCGCCCTGGCTAATGTCAAGGTTTACATCATCAACTGCCGTTGTTATGCCCTCAACATTGCCTTCCTCATCACGCCTTATATATTCAAAGATTAAATCCTTAACCTTAATAATCCCCATGCCCTATTTGTCTTCCTCTTGAATTTTCTGCTGCATAAACGCCTTGTACAGCTTCCTGCGCTGTAAAGCCTCTGAATGCTGCTTGTCCAAATCAATCTGTCTCTTTATCGTTTCCGCAATCCATATTGCCCTTATCTTATCAAGTATTTCTTCCTCTTGCGACTTAGCCTTGGGCAAACCCATTTTATCCGGCGTGGCATGCAGCTTGCTTGCTTTATTGTCATTCTCCCACTGCTGAACCTTTTTACGTTCTTTTTCCTTTTGCTTCTGTTTCTGATACTGTACTTTAGCCCTGTCATCTGTGGTGAAAATTTTTGCCGGTCGTTGTTGCTGCAGCGGCATATTGGAATATACATTTGCATAATAGAAAGGGGCATTATACGCACTATTTACTACAGTCATTCCGCTGTCTAACGCCTGCGCGGTCGAATTATAGGGGTTATTCATCAAATACTCATACGCCATCTGCGCCTTAATGTAATATTCCCGTGTATCCGTACCGGGATTGGCATCAGGGTGATAGAGCTTCGCCTTATATCTATATGCTCTTTTTATCTGTTCCTCCGTAGCGTCCTCTCGTATGCCTAAAAAATAGCTTGCTTCTTTTCTTGTCATCATACCAATTCCTTCCGATATATGTCATTCAAGCATAGTATATGGGCACTCTCATCATTTATGCATATTGCCGCTTTTCAAAAAAAGCTCCCAAAATATGGGAGCTTCAATTATTATTTAGACTAACTCAAGAACTACTTGCATAGCTCCATCGCCTTTACGCTGTCCAATCTTGACTATTCTTGTGTAGCCGCCATTACGTCCTACATATTTAGGCGCTATCTCGTCAAAAAGCTTAGCTACAAGGTCAACCTTCTTTGTGTTTCTCTTTTTGCCTGCCCTTTCTTTGGGAACTTCAGTATAAGAGTACAACACTCTGAGAATCTGTCTTCTTGCATGAAGTCTTGAGGGCAAATCCTTCTTAATTTCCTTCTCTACTTCATCATACACGGTAACTCTCTTACCGTCTTTTACTTCCTTGACTCTCTTACCGTCTTTATCTTTCTTGGGCACCTTAGCTGTAACCTTGACCATTTCAAAATTATCTTTCTCTCTTACAGCCATTGCAATGATGCCGTCTACAATCTTCTGAACTTCCTTGGCTCTTGCCTCAGTTGTGATTATTCTTCCATCCTTACTTGCAATCAAAGAAGTAACCTGACCCCTAAGCAATGCCTTTCTCTGACTTGATGTTCTACCAAGTTTTCTATAACCTGCCATACTAGGCTCCTTTCATTTCGAGGACACATCATTTATGACATACAAACTCCATACCTAACCTATGGAACGACAGTCACAAACTACCCTCATTAGTGGAACAAATGACAACGCACTTTGGACTTACTTATCAAATGTTAGTTAATAATCCATTCATGAGCGCAGGTGCGAACACTTTGGAATTACCGCACCTGTATATATTAAGCCTGCTAAACTTCGTCCGTTTAATCATCTGACGGATTTAACTGCAAACCTAACTCTTTTAACTTTGCCAATACCTCGTCTAAAGACTTACGTCCCAAGTTACGGACTTTCATCATATCCTCAGGGGTTCTGTTGGTAAGTTCTTCAACGGTATTAATGCCTGCTCTCTTGAGACAGTTATATGAACGAACTGATAATTCCAGTTCATCAATGCTCATCTCAAGCACTTTCTCCTTCTCATCATCCTCTTTTTCTATCATAACCTCTGCGTTTTTCGCATTCTCAGAAAGATTAATGAAAAGTTTTAAATGCTCACTAAGCACCTTAGCCGCAAGACTTACGGCTTCATCCGGCGCAAGCGTGGCATTCGTATATACGTCCAAGGTCAGCTTATCATAATCCGTAATCTGACCTACACGGGTATTTTCTACTGTAACATTCACTCTCTCTACGGGAGTAAATATAGAATCCACTGCGATGACACCTATTGGCAAATCCTCTCCCTTGTTCTTCTCCGCGCTGATGTACCCCCTGCCTTTAGCGATAAGTATCTCCATATAGAGCTTGCTTTCCTTGCCGCCTGTAAGTGTAGCAATTACCTGTTCGGGATTCATAATCTCAATATCCTGGTCAACCTGAATATCCGCTGCGGTAACAACACCTTCACCTTCAAAGTCTATGATAGCTTTCTTAAGATCGGCAGTGTCAGAATTGTCCTTTATAGCCAGGCTTTTAAGATTCATAATGATTTCGGTCACATCTTCCTTCACTCCGGGAATTGAACTAAATTCGTGAAGCACACCATCAATCTTTACCTGACAAACAGCCGCGCCTGGGAGAGAAGCAAGCATAATTCTTCTAAGAGAATTGCCCAGTGTAATTCCATAACCTCTCTCTAAAGGCTCAACAATAAATTTACCGTACTTCTTGTCTTCAGAGATTTCTGCCACTTCAATATTAGGACTGTCAAAATCAAATGCCAACACTGTAAATACCCTCCTTTATGAATGTGATGATAAAAACCTAAATTACTTAGAATACAACTCGACTATAAGCATCTCATCTACGGGAACGTCAATAGCCTCTCTTGACGGAAGTTCCTTGATTGTCCCCTTAAAGTTCTCTAAGTCTACATCAATCCACTCAGGCACTAACCTGCCATTAGTAACCTCTGCGATATCCTTATATCTCTGCATACCTTTTGACTTCTCCCTGACTTCAACAACATCGCCCGGTTTGATTAGATATGAGGGTATATTTATACATTTGCCATTTACCAGAATATGCTTATGGCCTACAACCTGTCTTGCCTCATGCCTTGTTCTGGCAAATCCCATTCTAAATACAACATTGTCAAGTCTTCTCTCAAGAAGAACCATAAGGTTTTCGCCTGTCATGCCCTTCATTCTGTCGGCTTTTTCATAATAATTACGGAAAGGCTTCTCAAGGACACCATATATAAATTTAGCCTTCTGTTTCTCTCTAAGCTGTAAACCATACTCGCTCATCTTCTTGCCGGCTCTGGGCGATTTTCTCTTAGATTTCTTATCATATCCCAAAAATACAGGGTCCAAATCAAGCGACCTGCATCTTTTAAGTACAGGAACTCTATTAACTGCCATGTTTTTATCCTCCTAAATTAAACTCTACGACGTTTTGGCGGGCGACAGCCGTTGTGAGGCACTGCTGTTACGTCCTTGATACTTGTTACCTCAAGACCGCAGGCCTGAAGCGCTCTGATAGCTGCTTCTCTGCCTGAACCGGGACCTTTTACCATAACATCTACGGACTTCAAACCATGTACTAAAGCTGCTTTTGTAGCTGTCTCGGCAGCCATTTGTGCAGCATACGGAGTAGATTTCTTTGAACCTCTAAATCCCAGACCACCGGCACTTGCCCATGAGAGTGCATTACCCTCTAAGTCTGTCAATGTAACAATGGTATTGTTAAATGATGACTGGATATGTGCCTGTCCACGTTCAACGTTTTTCTTTACACGCCTTTTTGTTACTTTTTTCGCAACTTTTTTAGCCATTTTAAACTAACCTACTTTCTCATACAATAATCAATTATTTGTTAATTACTTCTTCTTGTTTGCAACAGTACGCTTAGGACCTTTTCTTGTCCTTGCGTTTGTCTTTGTCTTCTGGCCGCGCACGGGAAGTCCCTTCCTGTGACGAATGCCACGATAGCATCCAATCTCCTGCAGTCTCTTGATGTTGAGCGCGATTTCACGCTTCAAATCGCCTTCAACCATATACTCTTCATCAATGATTGTGCTAATCTTCTTTACATCATCATCTGTCAAATCTCTAACACGGACATCAGGATTTACTCCTGCTTTCGCCAAAATCTTGTTAGAGCTTACTCTACCGATGCCGTAGATGTAAGTCAAGCCAATTTCTACACGTTTTTCTCTTGGTAAGTCAACACCAGCAATACGAGCCATGTTAAATTCCTCCATTTAATAATAGTAAACTAATTGATTGGGGTAATTTTACCCAATCGGGCATAACCCGATTTGTCCGATACTATCGGCACCCACTGAAATATTATGGGTGTTCTGCGAAATATTCTCGGTATCAAGAAGTAAACACACAACAGCATAATGCTGTCATATATTTATAGCATACTGGCTGTTTGACGGATTAGCCATATATGCCTCAGCCGCTTTTTTAATCCAGAGCTTTTGATTAACCCTGTCTTTGTTTGTGTTTGGGATTCTCGCAGATAATTCTGATTCGTCCCTTTCTCTTGATAACTTTGCACTTTTCGCAAATAGGTTTTACTGATGATCTAACCTTCATGTTAAACCCTCCTTTCAAAAAGACCGTTTTTCATTATATCACGACCGGAACTCAAATGCAAGCACTATAAGAATAAATTCTGAATAAATTCTGAATAAATTCTGGATAATTTTTATTCCGTGCGCTTTTTATTTATCACGCCAAATAATTCTTCCCTTGCTCAGGTCGTATGGCGAAAGCTCCAGAGTTACCTTATCACCGGGGAGTATGCGGATAAAATTCTGCCTAAGCTTTCCGCTTATGTGGGCAAGTACCCTATGACCATTTTCAAGCTCTACCTGAAACATTGTGTTTGGAAGCTTCTCAACTACTGTTCCTTCGATTTCAATTACATCGGATTTTGACATTGTTCTTCATTCTCCTCATTTTGACTTAATACGCGTTACTCATTACTCATTACAATACAGCTTTTTAATAACATACTTGACTTTCTCGTCAGTTATTACACTATAGTCAGTTTCCTGACCGTATTTTTTTATAATCTGAATATGTTTTTTGTTTTTTCGCTTAGGATTGGAAAGTTTCCTCACCTCGCCGTCAGCAAGCCACACATAATCGCTTTCTTCCTTTATAATAAGATATATTCTTCCCTTGTCGTGTCCTGCTGTTGAATATGCAAAATATCCTGTCATCTTGAACCTTTCTATATAAGAGTAAGTATCTCAGGCTCACCGTCAGTAATCAACACTGTGTTTTCGTAATGCGCGGAAAGCGAGCCGTCCTCCGTAACTACTGTCCAATCATCATCAAGCCATTCAACGTCGCCACGTCCCATATTTATCATAGGCTCTATGGCAAGCGTCATGCCTGCCTGAAGCTTTATGCCTCTGCGCTTCTGCCTGAAGTTAGGCACCTGCGGGTCCTCATGAAGCGATGTGCCTATACCATGCCCTACCAAATCTTCAACTATGCCGTAGCCAAACTGTGATATATAGTCATCAATGGCATTTGATATATCAAACAGGTGATTTCCCACCTTTGCTTTACTTATCCCTGCAAAGAACGCATTGCGTGTCTCCTCTATAAGTTTGCTCGCATCATCACTAAGCTTTCCTACGCCAAATGTTCTTGCCATATCAGAATGATATCCCTTATATATAAGTCCCGCATCCAAACTCACTATGTCACCGTCTTGAAGTATTCTGTCGGCTCTCGGAATGCCATGAACCACCTCGTCATTGACCGATACGCATATTGAGGCAGGATAACCCTCGTAATGCAGGAAATTCGGAACACATCCATGGCGTCTTATCAGCTTATCGCCCAGTTTATCAATCTCCAGTGTGGAAATTCCCGGCTTGACTGCTGTTTCAAGCTGAGCAAATACATCGGCAAGCATTCGGCAGGATTCGCGCATCAGCTCAATTTCACGCTTTGACTTAATTGTAACAGCCATTTCTAAACCTCCTATGCAATGACCGCTCAAAATTATTTCAAAATATCCACTATAGCAGCAAATACATCTTTCATATCCTGTGTGCCGTCAACTGATTTGAGCACGCCTTTATTTGAGTAAAAATCAATAAGCGGCTGTGTCTGCTCATGGTACACATTAAGCCTGTTCTTCACCGTTTCAGGCTTATCATCATCTCTCAAAATAAGCTGCGCACCGCACTTATCGCAAATGCCCTCAGTCTTTGGCGGAATGTGCACTATGTGATAAGTAGCGCCGCATGTCACGCACGCGCGTCTGCCTGACATTCTGTTTATGATATTTTCATCAGGCACATCCACGTTTATAGCATAATCAATCTTGTCACCAAGCTCTGTGAGTGCTTTGTCAAGGACTTCCGCCTGCGGTATTGTCCTTGGAAAACCGTCAAGCACATAGCCATTTTTACAGTCAGCCTGTGCTACTCTGTCCAAAAGGATTTTTACCGTAAGCTCATCAGGAACCAAAAGTCCCTGGTCCATATATTTCTTTGCCTCCATACCAAGCTCAGTGCCGTTTTTGATGTTCGCCCTGAATATATCGCCTGTGGAGATATGGGGAATTGAAAACTTATCGGCAATCATCTTTGCCTGTGTGCCTTTTCCTGCTCCCGGCGCGCCTAACATAATAATCTTCATCTCTGTTCCTCCTTGTTTGATTAATTTTGACATTTTTCCTTTTTATATATTCAATTGAAAATACTTACCCGTCTGCCATCCAATATCCTTAATTCAATATACAAATAATGAAACTGCATAGAAGCAAAGCGCCTGCTTTGCTTCTATGTCTAAATTCCAATTCAAGTCCACCAGACTAATCATTCAAGAAACCTTTATAGTTGCGTACCAGCATCTTTGATTCTATCTGTTTCATGGTCTCAAGCACAACACTCACTATAATAATCAAGCTCGTACCACCAAATGAAACTGAAGCATTGAATACGCCGTTAAAGAAAAACGGAACAACCGCTATCACCACAAGACCAACAGCGCCTATAAAAATTATAGCGTTTAATACCTTGGTGAGATAATCGTTTGTCGGCTTTCCGGGACGTATTCCCGGTATGAAACCGCCCTGCTTCTTCATATTATTCGATATCTCCATCGGATTAAAAGTAAGTGACGTATAAAAATAAGCAAAAAATATAGTAAGTATAACATACACTACCAATCCTATCGAATAGCTAAGCTGCTGAGGATTGCACCAGTTATCCTGATTAAGTCCGTTTAAAATCTGGCGCCATACGCCATTCCCCTGATAACCTACCAGGCTTGATATAACTATCGGGAACTGCATAAGCGATGATGCAAAAATAATAGGAATAACGCCTGCCGCATTAACCTTGAGCGGCAGATAAGTCATCTGACCTCCTACCATTTTATTCCCTTGTATTTTCTTTGCATACTGTACGGGTACTTTGCGCACACCGCTGTTGAGAATAACCACAAACACTATCATAGCCACTACAATAGCTATGATAATAAGCGATGCCACTACAGCAAGCGGAATTGATTTCCCCATAACAAACTGCTCAAACAAATTTTTAAAATCATTCGGCAGACGAGAAATGATGTTGATAACAAGCACTATTGAAATACCATTACCTACACCCTTCTCTGTGATGCGCTCGCCAATCCACATAAGAAAGGCGCTTCCTGCTGTCAATGCCGCAACTACCGTAACGACCTCCATAGGACCGAATTTTTCCAAAAGTCCCTGATTGCCAAATCCAATCGCCATAGCTGTGCTTTCCACAAGAGCAAGCCCTACTGTGACGTAACGTGTTATGGACGCAATCTTTTTGCGGCCGTCTTCGCCGTCTTTCTGCATTTCCTCAAGCTTTGGAATAGCTATTGTGAGAAGCTGCATAATAATTGATGAAGTAATGTACGGCGTAATATTAAGCGCAAACACTGACATATTAAGGAATGAGCCGCCCGTAAACGCATCAAAGAAATTAAATGCGCCGCCCGTTTGGGACTCAAACCATGATGCAAAATAATTTCTGTTTACACCCGGTACAGGCAGCTGAGATCCAAATCGGATTACTACCAGCATAAGGAAAGTGAATGTCAAGCCTTTTCTGATTTCCTTAACCTTAAAAGCGTCCTTTAATGTCTTAAACATTAAACCACCTCTGCAGTTCCACCAAGTGCCTCAATTTTTTCCTTTGCTGACGCGCTAAACGCATTTGCCTGTACATTAAGCTTCTTGGTTAATTCACCTCTGCCTAAAATCTTTACTCCGTCCTTAGGATTTTTAACGATTCCAGCTTCTATTAAAGTATCAACCGAAACAGTAGCGCCCGACTCAAATCTTTCAAGCGCTTCAACATTTATTCCGATAATCTCTTTTGAGTTCCTGTTAGTGAAGCCTCTCTTGGGAATACGTCTGTATAAAGGCATCTGTCCGCCTTCAAATCCCGGTCTCTTTGCACCTGAACGAGCTTTCTGTCCCTTATGGCCCTTTCCTGCAGTCTTACCGTTGCCTGAGCCGTGTCCACGACCTTTTCTGAAATCATTGTGCGTAGAGCCTTTAGCCGGTCTTAAATTATATAGCTCCATTATGACACCTCCTTACTCCACTTCTTCAACCTTTACCAAGTGCCTTACCTTTTGAATCATGCCTCTTGTACAAGCATTATCGGGAAGCTCAACCGTCTTATTAAGCTTTCTAAGTCCCATAGCTTCAACTGTAGCCTTGTTCTTCGGAACAGCACCGATTGTTGATTTTATTAAAGTAACTTTTAATGTTTTCGCCATTTTCATCTACCTCCTTAAGCTAAAATCTCGTCGATAGATTTTCCACGGTTAGCAGCTACCTGCTCAGGAGTCTTTACCTGTGACAATCCCGAAATAGTTGCATATACAACGTTCTGCTTATTTGTAGAGCCAAGCGCCTTTGTACGGATATTCTTAATGCCTGCGAGCTCACATACGACACGTGCAGGACCGCCTGCAATAATACCTGTACCTTCAGGAGCCTTCTTTAACAAAATAGTTGAAGAACCGTATTTACCCGTAAAATCATGTGGAATAGAGTTGTTCTCATCAAGTGCAATCTTAACAAGATTTTTCATTGCATCTTCTTTACCCTTACGGATAGCCTCGGGAATTTCTATGGCTTTGCCAAGACCTGCGCCTACATGACCATTGCCGTCGCCGACAACCACCAAAGCAGTAAAACGCATATTACGTCCACCCTTAACAGTTTTGGTTACTCGCTTAATCGTAACAACCTTATCTGTTAATTCAAGCTGACTAGCATCAATAATTGTACGTTTCATGTGATTTTCTCCCTTCCTAGAATACTAAGCCAGCTTCTCTTGCTGCCTCAGCTAAAGCTTTAATTTTTCCATGGTATAAAAAGCCGCCTCTGTCAAAAACCACTTCTGTAATACCCTTATCCAATGCCCTCTTTGCGATAACCTTTCCTAAGTATGCCGCCGCCTCAACATTATCGGTATATTTAAGCTCAGCTCTTACCTCTTTTTCTACGGTCGAAGCTGCCGCCAATGTATTTCCAACTGTGTCGTCAATAATTTGAGCATACATATGATTATTGCTTCTGAATACTGCCAAGCGCGGTCTCTGCGCTGTGCCGCTAAAACGGTTACGCATTCTCATGTGCTTCTTTTTACGAACATCTGCTCTTGATTTTTTACTAACCATTTTTTACGCCCTCCTTATTTACTTCTTACCAGTCTTACCAACTTTACGTCTGATTGTCTCATCAGCATACTTGATACCTTTGCCCTTATAAGGCTCGGGTCTTCTCTTGTCTCTGATTTCAGCAGCGAATTGGCCAACCTTTTCTTTATCAATACCCTTAACGATAATGATGTTAGCACCGTCAAGCACTGTCTCAATACCCTCAGGATCTATCATCTCAACGGGATGCGAATATCCAAGAGATAATGTCAGCTTCTTACCTGACTTGGCAGCCCTGTAGCCGACACCGTTTACCTCCAGTTTCTTCTCATATCCTTGTGTAACACCTATAACCATATTGTTGATAAGTGTTCTTGTAAGACCGTGTAAAGACTTCATCTTCTTTAAATCATTCGGTCTTGTAACAATTACCTCAGAGCCTTCAAGCTTAATTTCCATCTCTGACGGGAGCACTCTCTCAAGCGTACCCTTGGGACCTTTTACAGTCACTTTGTTATTTTCTGCAATTTCCACAGTTACGCCTGCGGGAACCGCGATTGGCATTCTTCCTATACGTGACATGCCCGTACCTCCTATAAAAATAAAATAATTACCAGATAAATGCTAATACCTCGCCGCCAACCTGAAGTTGTCTTGCCTTCTTATCTGTGATAACACCCTGATTTGTAGAAATAATAGCGATTCCAAGCCCGCCAAGCACTCTTGGCAGCTCATCCTTGCCTGCGTAGATACGAAGACCCGGCTTTGAAATTCGCTTCAAGCCTGTGATGATTCTCTCATTCTTATCCGCACCGTACTTCAACGTGATATGGATAGTCTTGAATGCGCCATCATCAACAATATCAAACTTCTTAATATATCCCTCGTCAAGAAGAATCTGTGCTATAGCAAGCTTCATCTTGGACGACGGAACATCTACTGTATCATGCTTTGCAGTGTTCGCATTACGGATTCTTGTAAGCATATCTGCAATAGGATCACTCATTGTCATTTCAGTTTCCTCCTCTTGGATTTCATTTATTACCAACTAGCCTTCTTCACGCCCGGTATCTGCCCCTTATATGCCAGCTCGCGGAAGCAGATTCTGCAAATGCCATATTTTCTCAAGTAAGCATGCGGACGACCGCAGATTCTGCAGCGGTTGTACTGCCGTGTAGAAAACTTAGGATTGCGCTGCTGTTTTACTTTCATCGATGTTTTTGCCATACGAATTTACCTCCTTAATTTTTGGCGAAAGGCATATTGAACTGTGTCAACAGTTCACGTGCTTCTTCATCAGTCTTAGCAGTAGTTACGATAATAACATCCATACCTCTTATCTTGTCAATCTTGTCATATTCGATTTCAGGGAAGATAATCTGCTCCTTTATACCAAGAGCATAGTTGCCTCTACCGTCAAAAGAATTGGCACTCACACCTCTAAAGTCACGAACTCTGGGAAGTGCAAGATTAACAAGGCGGTCAAGGAACTCATACATTTTTTCTCCGCGGAGCGTTACCTTACAGCCGATGGCCATGCCCTCACGAATCTTGAAATTGGCAACAGCCTTTTTTGCCTTTGTAACAACCGCTTTCTGACCTGCAATTGTCTCCATATCCTTAACAGCCGACTCAAGTGCCTTGGCGTTGTCCTTTGCCTCGCCTACACCCATATTGATAACAATCTTGTCAAGCTTGGGAACCTGCATAATATTCTTATAGCCAAACTTTTTCATCATGGCATCAACTATTTCATTTTTATATAAATCTTTAAGTCTGCTCACAGGTTTAAACCTCCTTCCTTAGAATTAATCAATAACCTCGCCTGTTGTCTTTGCATAACGTACTTTCTTGTCTCCTTCAAATTTAAAACCTATTCTTGTGGCTTTGCCTTTATGGAGATACATCACGTTGGAAATGTCAATAGGAGCTTCTTTCTGGATAATGCCGCCATTCTGGTTAGCAGCGGAGGGCTTCATATGCTTTGTAATCATATTTACGCCTTCAACCAAAACTCTTGACTTTTTAGCGTCAACTGCCAAAACTTTGCCTTCCTTGTCTTTATCTTTACCGGCAATGACCTTAACGGTATCGCCCTTCTTAATCTTTAACATTATGGCACCTCCTTATAATACTTCGGGAGCTAATGAAGCAATCTTCATAAACTGCTTATCACGAAGCTCTCTTGCTACCGGTCCAAAAATACGTGTGCCTCTCGGTGTCTTATCATCCTTTATAATTACAGCAGCATTTTCGTCAAATTTTATATAAGAACCATCCTTGCGGCGTGCTCCCTTTACCGTGCGCACAACCACAGCCTTAACTACATCGCCCTTCTTTACAACGCCGCCTGGTGTTGCATCTTTGACAGTAGCAACAATTATATCGCCGATGCTCGCATATCTTCTTGTAGAACCGCCCATAACTCTAATGCAAAGTAACTCTTTAGCGCCTGTATTATCAGCGACCTTGAGTCTGCTTTCCTGTTGTATCATGCTAATTCTCCTTCCAAACCGCAAAAGCGCGATTTTAAATTTATTTTACTCTCTCGATTATCTCTACAAGACGCCATCTCTTATCCTTTGATAAAGGTCTTGTCTCCATAACCTTAACTGTATCGCCGATGTTGCAGTCATTATTCTCATCATGCGCCTTGAGCTTATAAGTTCTCTTAACGATTTTTCCGTAAAGAGGGTGCTTAACATGGTCTTCTACAGCAACTACGATAGTTTTCTGCATTTTGTTGCTGACAACCTTGCCAACACGTGTTTTTCTCAAATTTCTTTCCACGACGAATTTCCTCCTTACTCTGCATTTCTAAGATTTGCAGATATTACAGTCTGAATCCTGGCAATATTTCTTCTTACCTCTTTAATTCTTGCTGTATTATCCAACTGGTTAGTTGCGTTCTGAAATCTCAAATTGAAAAGTTCCTTTTTTGCAGCTACTAATTCCTGTGATAATTCTGCAGCTGATTTGCTTCTTAAATCTTCTACATACTTACTAGTTTTCATTTACTGCACCGCCTTCCAAATCCGCTTTTGAAACGACTTTACACTTGCATGGAAGCTTATATGTGGCAAGACGCAATGCTTCTTTCGCTACGTCTTCGCTTACTCCGCCGATTTCAAACATTACACGCCCGGGCTTAACAACAGCTACCCAATATTCAAGTGTTCCTTTACCTGAACCCATTCGAGTTTCAGCAGGCTTTGCTGTTACAGGCTTATCCGGGAAAATCTTAATCCATACCTTACCACCACGCTTAACATAACGTGTGATTGCGATACGGGCTGCCTCTATCTGATTTGACTTAATCCAGCAAGGCTCTAATGCCACAATACCATACTCACCATAAGTAATTGTGTTACCTCTTGATGCCTTACCTCTCATTGAACCACGAAACTGTTTACGATGCTTTACTCTTTTTGGCATTAACATTATTTATCGCTCCCTTCCTTGGTTCCCTTTGTAGGAAGTACCTCACCCTTGTAAATCCAAACCTTAACGCCTATCTTACCATAGGTTGTGTCTGCCTCAGCGAAACCATAATCAATATCTGCCCTAAGTGTCTGAAGCGGAATAGTTCCCTCGCTGTAGAACTCTGTACGAGCCATATCTGCTCCGCCAAGACGTCCTGAAACCGATGTCTTTATACCCAGAGCGCCTGTCTTCATTGCCCTGCTCATGCATGACTTCATCGCACGTCTGAAAGAAACACGGTTTTCAAGCTGCTGGGCAATATTCTCAGCAACAAGCTGCGCATCCTTATCAGGCTTCTTTATTTCCTTGATATCCACAAGGACATTTTTACCTGTAAGTTTCTGAAGCTCTTTCTTTGTCTTCTCTATCTCTGCACCGCCCTTACCGATAACAAAACCGGGCTTTGCCGTAAAGACAATAACCTTTACTCTGTCGGCCGCTCTTTCAATCTCAATCTTTGAAACACCGGAATCAAATAATTTTTTCTTTAAAAATTTTCTTATATTGTAATCTTCTACTAAATAATCAGCAAACTCATCATCAGCATACCACTTAGAGTCCCAATCCTTAATAACGCCGACTCTCAGTCCATGAGGATTAACTTTCTGTCCCATTTTCTTCCTCCTATCTCTCATCAAGCACAATAGTAATGTGGCTCATTCTTTTCTCAATTCTATAAGCTCTGCCCTGTGCTCTTGGTCTTATTCTTTTCATTGTAGGTCCTTTATTTGCATAGCACTCTGCTATATAAAGGTTATCCGCATTCATACCGTTGTTGTTCTCGGCATTCGCTATCGCCGACTTCAAAAGCTTCTTGATGATGCTTGAAGCATATCTAGGACTGTACTCAAGAATAGCAAGCGCTGTTTCTACGTCCTTACCTCTGATGGCGTCAAGCACAAAGCATGCCTTCTGAACAGATACTCTTGCGTAAGAGAGCTTTGCTGACGGTCTGGTTTCTCTGTTTTCCGCATTTCTTTTTCTCTTATAGCTTGATCTGCTATATTTTTTCTTTTCCAATACTTCCATGGTTGAACCTCCTTTCAACTAATTACTTAACCTTTGATTTCTTTTCGTCTTTGCCATGTCCTCTATAGGTTCTGGTTGCAACGAATTCACCAAGCTTATGTCCAACCATATCCTCTGTCACATATACCGGTACATGCTTTCTTCCGTCGTGAACTGCAAATGTATGCCCTACAAATGAGGGAAATATTGTAGAACGACGGGACCATGTCTTTATTACTGATTTATTGCCTGACGCATTCATCGCGTCAACCTTCTTTAAAAGGCTCGCGTCTGCGAAAGGTCCCTTTTTTAATGATCTGGCCATTAGTTTTTCCTCCTTATTCAATCGTTGGTTTAAACTACTTTATAGCTCTGCCGTCGCGTCTTCTTACAATAAGCTTATCGGAAGCTTTCTTTTTCTTCCTCGTCTTTAAGCCAAGAGCGGGCTTGCCCCAAGGCGTACATGGACCGGGACGTCCGATACCTGTCTTGCCTTCGCCACCACCATGTGGATGGTCATTGGGGTTCATAACCGAACCGCGAACCGTAGGCCTAATACCCATATGACGCTTACGTCCTGCTTTACCGATTTTAATAAGGTTGTGGTCTCCGTTGCCTACAACTCCGATTGAAGCGCGGCATACTGAAAGCACCCTTCTCATCTCTCCTGACGGAAGTCTGAGTGTTACATACTTGCCTTCCTTAGCCATAAGCTGAGCACTGTTGCCTGCCGAACGTACAAGCTGGCCGCCCTTTCCAGGATAAAGCTCAACATTGTGTACCAAAGTACCTACAGGTATTTCCGAAAGTGGGAGGCAGTTGCCTACTCTAACCTCAGCCTCTGGACCGTTCATAATCTTCATACCGTCCGTAAGTCCTTCCGGTGCAAGGATATATGATTTTTCACCATCCGCATAGCAAATCAAAGCAATATTTGCCGTTCTGTTAGGATCGTACTCAATACCGATAACCTTTGCAGGCACTCCTTCTTTATTTCTTCTAAAATCTACAAGTCTGTATTTCTGTCTGCTGCCGCCGCCCTGGTGTCTGACTGTAATTTTACCCTGATTGTTGCGTCCGGAATTTTTTTTCTTTGAAACGCAAAGTGACTTCTCAGGAGTCTTCTTTGTAATCTCAGAAAAATCCGAACCAGTCATATTTCTTCTTGAGGGTGTATATGGGTTGTATGTCTTAATTCCCATGACTATTTCTCCTTTTCTATTTTATTATCACACTTGATTGTGTATAGTTGTGCAGCATGTCTAATTATAAGCCTGTGAATATTTCAATATCCTTGCTGTCCTCTGTAAGCCACACTATCGCTTTCTTAGTCTTGGCTGTCCTGCCTACGACTGTCCCGCGTCTTTTCATTTTGCCGGGGATGTTCATTGTATTTACTTTTTTAACCTTTGCGCCGTCAAACATCTTTTCAACGGCTTCCTTAACCTGAGTTTTGTTAGCTTCCGGATGAACCAAGAATGTATATTTCTTCTCACCCATACCCGCCATACTCTTTTCTGTGATAACAGGTTTGAGGATTACATCATAATACTTGATATCTGCCATTATGCGTACACCTCCTCTATTGTCTTCACGGCATCTTTTGTAAGAATTACCGTGCCGCCGTTCATAATGTCATACACATTAATCATATTTGCCAATGCTGTATTGACATTCGGAAGGTTGCTTGCGGATTTGATAACCTTCTCATCATTGTCATTAATAACAACGTAAGCCTTGGCTACTTTCAGATTATCCATAACCGCTTTAAAATTCTTTGTCTTTATCTCGTCAAATTTAAGTTCATCAATAACAATCAGCTTGTTCTCCTGAACTCTGCTTGTAAGAGCCGACTTCAAAGCCGCTCTCTTTTCTTTTTTATTAATCTTGAAAGAATAATCCCTTGGTACGGGAGCAAATACAACTCCGCCGCCCTTCCACTGAGGAGCTCTGATGGAACCCTGCCTTGCGTGACCTGTTCCTTTCTGCCTCCAAGGTTTTCTTCCGCCACCCGATACCTCAGAACGTGTCTTTGCTTTCTGAGTGCCCTGACGCTTATTCGCAAGGTGCTGGACTACTGCCATGTGTACTAAGTGCTCGTTTACTTCTACACCAAAGACAGCGTCGTTTAAGTCCATGCTTTCAACTTCCTTGCCTTCCATATTATAAACAGATACTTTTGCCATCTGTATGGTCCTCCTTTCGTCCGCATATTATGCGAAACACATTTTTACGCTTCTACTCTGGTAGTTTCCTTGATTGTAACCAATGCTTTCCTGGGTCCGGGTACTGAGCCCTTAATCAAAAGCAGGTTCTTCTCGGCATCCACTTTGACAACTTCCAAGTTCTGCACTGTCACCTTTACGCTTCCCATATGTCCAGGCATCCCTTTGCCTTTAAATACACGTCCGGGTGTCGTAGCAGGTCCGTTTGAACCCTGATGACGATGGAATTTTGAACCGTGCGCCATAGGTCCTCTGTGCTGTCCGTGTCTCTTGATTGCGCCTTGGAAACCTTTTCCTTTTGAAATAGCCGTGGCGTCAATTCTGTCGCCAACTGCGAATATATCGGCTTTTATTTCACTGCCAAGCGTATATTCATCTGCATTTTCAAATTTGAACTCTCTTACATATCTCTTTGAAGAAACGCCTGCTTTTTCAAAGTGACCTTTGAGGGCTTTGTTTACACCGTGCCTGTGGATTACTTCTCTCTTGCCGCCCTTATCCTTATTGATAATTCTGTCTTTCTTGTCCGTAAAACCAACCTGCACTGCCTTGTAGCCGTCGTTTTCTTCTGTCTTAATCTGCGTTACTACGCATGGTCCTGCCTGAAGCACGGTTACGGGTATAAGTGAACCGTCTTCGTTGAAGATTTGAGTCATTCCGACTTTTGTAGCTAAGATAGCTTTCTTCATTTCCTTACCTCCATTTGTTCTACAGCGGAACGGCTTATATGCCGCTCATACTAGTAGGGGCTTATTTATTCTTCATTTTGATATCAATGTGAACACCAGCAGGCATCTCCAGTCTCTGCAGAGCATCTACAGTCTTGGGTGTCGGCGTGATGATATCAATCAGCCTCTTGTGGGTTCTCTGTTCAAACTGCTCTCTCGAGTCCTTGTCCTTATGAACCGCTCTCAAAATTGTTACAACCTCTTTCTTTGTAGGAAGGGGCACTGGTCCGCTCACCTGTGAACCATTCTTCTTTACTGTTTCGATAATTTTTTTGGCAGAAGCATCAACCAGCTGGTGGTCATATGCCTTTAATGTAATTCTCATTATCTGATTTGCCATAAAAAAAGTCGCCTCCTTTTCGCACTTTTCATAAATAAGTACGACAAGCGGTGACTGTACACTCTCCCGTGTGTGTCATGCACCTTATGTCATAAATCAACACAATTGCAGACTTCACATCAGCTTTAATACTTTGTACAGTGACTTGTCGCCAGTTTCATAACTTGACATTCGCTCCGCGGAAAACCCGCCATTTTCAGGCGGCAACCTCACGTTTCAACGCTATCAATGTCACAGCACTTAATACTATATCGTAGACATCTGTTTTTTGCAAGCATTTTTTGGTATTTTTATTGTATTTTTTTTAATACAATTTTGAAGCCGTATGGCATTGTAAATGCCTCTTTATATATAGTATACTTTATACATGGTATATTTCATATATAGTATACACTACTTTTCATATAAGGCAAGTCTTAATTGACCAAACGACAGAAAGGAATATATAAATATGTGGGTTGCTGACAACTGGACTGATTATGAAGTGATTGATACATCTGCCGGCGAAAAGCTTGAAAGATGGGGCAGATATATATTGATACGGCCTGACCCCCAGGTTATATGGAGCACGCCAAGGATTGAACCGCGCTGGCAAAGGCCAAATGGACATTATCACAGAAGCGCAAAAGGCGGCGGCGAGTGGGAGTTTTTTAGTCTGCCCGATGAATGGAATATCAGATATAAAAAACTGACTTTTAACCTAAAGCCTTTCAGCTTTAAACATACTGGACTTTTTCCTGAGCAGGCTGTGAATTGGGATTGGTTTTCTTCTATTATAAAGGATGCTCAAAGCAAAAATCCCGACAGGCAGATTAAAGTGCTCAATCTCTTTGCATATACAGGCGGCGCCACGCTTAGCGCTGCGGCTGCGGGCGCATGCGTCACACATGTTGACGCATCAAAAGGCATGGTCGGCTGGGCAAAGGAAAACGCCGCGTCATCAGGACTTGCCGGCGCACCTATACGGTGGCTTGTTGACGACTGCGTGAAATTCGTAGAGCGCGAGATACGGCGTGAGAATACTTACGACGCAATTATTATGGACCCGCCGTCTTACGGACGCGGGCCCAAGGGTGAAATCTGGAAAATGGAGGAAAATATTTTTGCCTTTATAGAGCTTACTGCAAAGCTTTTGTCGCCCAAGCCCTTGTTTTTCCTGATTAACTCGTATACTACAGGGTTGCAGCCTGCCGTGCTTAAATACATGCTCGAAACCGCCATCGCATCACGTTTTGGAGGACAGGTCGAGGCTGATGAAATAGGACTGCCCGTGTCCGCAAACGGACTTATCCTGCCATGCGGAGCAAGCGGGCGGTGTGTGTTTAAAATGAATTAAGCATTGAAGCGCCTGCTGCAAACGCAATCAATGCAATTATGAGCCACAACACAATGATTACCAACGCCATTATCAGCTGGGCTTTGAAAAAGTTTGACTTGCTTTTCTTTGTGCCTGAGCCGAACGCCCACACAAACAACATCACAATGTTTACGCATGGAATCATAAGTATAAGCATCGTCACCAGCCACTCGCCTATGCTTATAGGTTCTTCAAGTCCACTGTTGTCATACGGCTGCTGGTAAAAGTTTTGCTGAACAGGCTGCTGATATGGTTGCTGTTGGTACTGAGGCTGCTGATAGTAGCCCTGCTGCTGGTATGGCTGCTGAAACTGCGACTGCTGCTGTTGCTGTTCTGCGCCTGCACCCGATTTATCTTGGTCGTACATATTGTTATTATCCATTTTTTACCTCGTTTCCGCGCTTATGTCTTAGTTTATTATTGACCTAACGCTATAGATTATTAGTAAAGCAAACTACGTTAGATATAATAACATATCTATGCACAACGTTGCAACAAAAATAATCATATTATCACAAAATTTATCATTTTTCATGATTTTTATGCTTGCGCGGAAAAGCTATTTTGCTAAAAATAACTTTGGAAATGGTAAGCGCCCTGTAAAAGCTTTAAAAACCTGAGCATAAGGTTTCTCCTATTGTATACAAGCGGCGGATATGATGGGAAATAATTTATCATTCGGTATATGTATATCGCAAGCGTCGCCGCGCAGACAATGCCAAGCCACATCAAAGCGCTTTTTGGCGTCTTTCCCTTTACATAGCGCATATAGAAAAACCAGATAATAAAAGCTAACCACAACGGCGCGGCGGGATTGAGGTTCATTGCCCTTGAAAACCTGCCTGTGAGCAGATAAAACACGGCACGCGTCATTCCGCAGCCTGCGCACGGAAAGCCTGTTGTTATCCAAAACGGGCAGAATGCGTGGAATATTTTCCGCACTATTATATTGTATGCGGCAAATAATATAATCGCTATATAGTAGTCTTTTATATCTTTTGCCACTCTGCCGCAGATTTTTTCAAAATGTCCTTTTACTGCCGTCATAAAGCTTTTATGTCCTCTATCAATTTATTTACATTTTCCTCCGTCGTCGCCCAGCTCGTGCAAAAACGCGTCATTGACGGCGCCTTTTTCAGCTCGCTTTCGTTCATTGTAAAAGAATACCTGCATGCAAGCTTTATCGCCTGCTCATGGCTTAAAATCGGGAACTGCTGGTTTGTGTATGAGTCATACGCCATTTTAATTCCCTTTTCCTCAAAAGCTTTCCTTATCATAAGGGCTAATCGGTCGGCGTTCTTTGATATTTCAAAATACAGATTGTCCCTGAAAAGTTCCTCAAACTGTATGCCTAATAGCCTCCCCTTTGCGAGCATCGCGCCGTTCTGTTTTATGCAATATCTAAAATCTTTTTTCAACTTTTCGTTTACGATTACAACTGCCTCGCCAAAAAGCGCGCCGACTTTTGTGCCGCCTATGTAAAATACATCGCAAAGTTCTGCTATATCGCCAAGCGTAAGGTCATTCGCCTTGGACATAAGACCATAGCCAAGTCGCGCTCCGTCCATGAAAAGCGTAAGGTCACATCTTCTGCATACGCTGTTTAGGGCCGCCAGTTCGTCTTTGGTGTAAAGGGTACCGTTTTCTGTGGGGTTTGAGATATATACCATCGCGGGCTGCACCATATGCTCGCTGCTGTCGTCGTTTATGTGCGCTGTGTACAGGTCAAAAACCTGTCTTGCCGTTATCTTGCCGTCGCCGCTTGGGAGGGCAAGCACCTTGTGGCCTGTAGACTCGACTGCGCCTGTCTCGTGGACATTGATATGGCCACTTTCTGCGCTGATTACGCCTTGATATGGTCTTAGCGCAGAGGCGATTACTGTCATATTTGCCTGTGTACCGCCCACAAGAAAATGTATGTCGATATCGCTCCTGCCGCAATGGCGCTTTATGTATTCACGCGCCTGCTCGCAATGCGCGTCGACGCCGTATCCTATTGTCTGCTCCATGTTGGTTTTCGTAAGTGCCTCTATAATCTTTGGATGCGCGCCCTCTGTGTAATCACATTCAAATCTGATTTTGTTGTCTTCCATAATTTTTTACGCTCTCCTTGTTGTGTGTATTAGTTTTATATGTAATTGAGAAAGGTGTTCTAAGCCGTCCGAATTTAGTCAAAATATATAAAAACGCGGCTAGGTGCAGCAAGCTGCAAGACGCCGCTTATTTTATATATTTTGCCTAAATTCTATGTTATCGAATAAAATTTTGCAAACATTTACCTTACAGTTTTTAGATATATTTTATAAGACTTTTCATGGCCTTGTGCAATAATCCAAACTTTTGACAAAGCATATATATAATAGCTCAATTGCATACATCTGTCAATCATCCTATTTCAACACTCATTTCTGTTTCTGTATTCTATTGCTTTACTTTTAATTGTATATAGGCGCTTGTTTTACTCTATTCAACAACGTAGAATTTAGGCAAAATATATAAAATAAGCGGCGTCTTGCAGCTTGCTGCACCTAGCCGCGTTTTTATATATTTTGACTAAATTCGGACTGTTTAGAACACCTTTCGCAATTACCTATTTCATTTATAAAGTATAAAGAGAGAATGTAATGTAATTAATTGTCTTTATTGGGTTCATAGTCTGCACTTTTTGCCTTGTACAGTGCATATTCTTTTGAAAAATTAAATTTTCTGAATACGTCTATGCCTTTCTTGGTATCCGCGTATTTGTCAACCCGCCGCATTATTCTCATTTCATTGAAATTATCAATATTTTCTGCAACAGGAAAAGCATCAAGCGACATACCACTATAATGGTAAAACAGCGTATAGTCCGCTTTTGAAACATTGTAACGCATAATCCAGTAATCAGGGTGCAGCGCAGAAAATGCAAGCCAGCCTATGGTGAGCGTCATTGTAATGTATTTGAAAAGCCTGAGCTTTGCCCTGTAGACATATGTTATCACCTCCGCCATTATCACGGCTGTCATCAAAAGCCCCCAAAGTACCAGCAGGCGCAGGAATGTGAGATTATATTCCTTGATATACATAAACATTCTGAAAGCGCTTGACGCCGCCATTATATAGGTACACATGCATATAACTGTGAGAATTGACCGCAGTATTTTATTGGTCTTAAAGTATGCCGTGGTGCACAACACTAGCACTATATTGAATACACATAAAATTACGAGGTCAAAAAAGCCCTTTCGCGCATAGCTTGAATAGGTAAATCCCTCCGGCAGCGCCATCTTGCCAAGAAAGAGACCGAATATCTGCGTAAAGGAGAAAACTAAGTATATCACTGCCACTATAGCTGTGAAAGTGATTGCGATATATTCGTCAAAATGCGGCTTTTGTCTGGCGGCATTTTCATTTATTGCCTTTATGCGCCCGCTGTCCGTGCAGAATGAAAGCATGCCGTATGAAATGACAAAAGTTATCACTATTCTGGCTGTAACTTTTACCGCTGTTTTGTTTATTTCAAAGCTAAGCTCGAATGTCCGGCTGACGATATCCGATAAAAGTTTCCAGAAAATGGCGTCGGCATCACCCAAAAGCAGCAGGACAAAAAACGATATCGGAATGCTTATGATTATTCCTATTATAATGGAAATAATTATGCGCCTGTGCTCCTTGCTGCGCGGCTTATCCTTGACGCGAAAGAGCGATATTGCCGCGCACGTGTCACTTACTGAGTCAAAGCATTTTCCTATCGCGCCGAAAATTACGGCAAATATAGCCCTTACGTTGGCTGTTATGCTCCAATTGTGTGTGTCGTGTGACATTTCAAGCAGGCTGATTATGAGCAGAGCGTACATAAGCGCTTTGTTGAAAAACAGCAGTACACCTGAGTCAGTGCAGCAGTTTAACGCGCCCGCCACCTGAATTGACGCGGCAAGGAAGTATTTGTTAAATGTGGCATTGACAGCGGCGGCGGAGCTGCTCTTTGACTCTCTGATACAGCGCGAGAAAAACCAGAGGGTTCCGCCTGCGAAAAAAGGGTAGGTTATTCCTGATGCATTGTGGTACAGGCAAAATGTGTAAAATAAGGCATACAGCACCGTTGGAAATGCAAAAGCCTTGAAACGGGCGGCTTTTACAGTTTTTTCCGGTTTTTGCACTGTATATGAAAACTGCGGCAGAGCTTGGATATGTGATTGTGTATTCTGTGCCTGTGGTTGTAACTGGGGCTGCTCCTGCGCTTGTATCTGTGGTGGAACTTGCGTTTGTGACTGCGTATTTTGCGTCTGTTGGGAATTTTGCAATTCTATTGACTTTAAATTGTCCATTGGCTTTTTCTCCATTCTTTTTGATTTGAATTAATTAAATTCAATTTAAATTATTTGCCCATTATTTTTAGGTTGAATAAAGAATAGCACAATTTTGGTTGAATTGCAATATATTTTTATCGAAAAACAATAAATTTTTATTGTGAGTTTGATTTGTACAAAAAACAGTGCCACTTTTTAAGAGGCACTGTTTTTAATTCATAACAAGATAAAACTTAGGATTTTTCTACATATTTATGCGACATTATCTTAAATCCTGTGTAATAAACATATCCTGCGATGTCGGAGCCATAGCGACGCCTGAAGACGAGACATTTTTGACGATCCAATAGCTGTAAGCATTCTCGTAAACTCTTTTTTCCGTAAATGAGGACCTGTCGGTTATCCAAAAGAATACGTCAAGGGCGATTTCTCCCATATGATAATTATTATAGTTGCAGGCGTCCCATGTCATGTCAATCTGATACCAGTTTCCGTCCTCCGCAAGCACGGCGTTCCAAATATGATTAGGTCCCGCCACAAAGCCGTTTTCAACGCCTGCTATAGTAAACATAAGGCAGCCGTATGTGGCAAACGCATTGCATACTCCTATATTCTGATCCATAATCTCCTTGTATGTGTACTTGCTGAAGCTGTCGTCATAATAACAGCGGCGGCATGCCTCGTCATGAATTGCCTTGCATTTTTCCTTTACCGTCATGGCAGATGTCGGAGCATAAACGCCAAGCTGTATGCAAAGGTTCCTCGCGCGGCAGTAATATTCCTCCTCCGCATCCATAGAATGGATAATTCTCGGTGAAACGCTGTCAAATGTGACTATCCAATTCCATACGGCGTCACGGTCCGTAATTGACGCTGCCACAAGGTCCGGATTGTCAATCAGGAACTGTTCAAGGTTGAATGTGTCCCTTGTGGTATAGGACTCCATGCCGTGCTCTGATATGTATTTCAGACAGCCTTCGTTTGAGTGAAACTTAGGCACGCCTAAATACCATTTGAAATCAGCGGCCGGCGCGGCGCAGACTGACAGCATATTAGCTGATGAAACACTGAAAATCAGAAACGCCGACAGGATAAGAGCCAAGAGCCTTTTCATTTTTTTGTTTGATTTTCTTTTCATTTTAAAATAATCCTCCGTTTTGTTTTGATATTTTTCCCGGCTTTGCTTTTGGTTTTGTCAAACAGATATGCAGCGTGTTATGCCTTTTGCAAAACAAGGGAGAAACCTATGATACAATCTTTATCTGGCACATTTTCATTGCTTCGAGCGCATTCCTGTGACTTTCAGGCGTCACTCCCGCACAACAGCTTTCGATTACGGAAACCTCTGTTTCCGGAAGATACGCCTTTATCAAAAGTGCATTGGAAATGACACATATGTCAGTACAAAGTCCTATCAGCGTGACTTTTTCGATGTCGCCGCTGCGTTTCAAATACTCCGCAAGCTCCACTGAGCCGAAAGTCGGCTTGTCAAAAATCTTTATGCCGCTGTCAGCGTCTATTATCGCCGCAAGCTTTTTATCTATCTGCCAGCCGTCTGTGCCTTTTATGCAATGAGGCACGGGAAGATTTTTTCCCTCCTGAGTATCCATATAATTGTCATAATGCGTATCGCGCGTGAATACTATTTCCCCGTCAAAACCCTTTATAGTCCGCGCGACATTGTCAACTATCGCCTCCGCCTCTTTAGTGCCAAGCGCCCCATCAATAAAGTCTTTTTGCATATCTACTACTACGAGTATGTTTTTCATAATCTTTCCTCATTTCTGCACTGACCCCTACGCAAATCCATAAATAGATTAACTGCCTGCGCTGGCAGCACATGCGTAATTGATTTGGTTTATTTTAATTTACTATAACATTATGTTATATGTTTGACAAGCTTTTGAGATAAAAATGTCATAATCATGAGGGCTGCCGCAATATACATGCGGCAGCCCCCTGCTTATAATTAGCTATTTTAAGTTTTTCAAAATGTTGACTAGCCAAGTAATGAGAGTACACCCTGGTTAGACTGGTTAGACTGTGCAAGCATTGACTGACCTGCCTGTGAAAGAATGTTGGCGTTAGAGTATTTAACCATCTCATCAGCCATATCTGTATCACGAATTGCTGACTCTGCAGATGTCGTATTCTCAACAATGTTATCCAGGTTGTTGATTGTATGCTCTAAGCGGTTCTGAACCGCACCGAGTGCTGAACGCTGTGTAGATACAATCTTGATTGCCTGTGAGATAACTGAGATTGCGTCTGTAGCCCTGGTGTCATTATCGCCGTCAATCCTTAAACCGTTGATGCCAAGTCCTTTAGCCGTCAGCGCCTGAATATTAATAGAAATCTTATTGTTATTTGTGCCGTCAGCGCCTACATGGAACCTAAGGTTTAACGCCGCTGTCTTATCCTGAGTGCCTGCAACATAGCTGCTGCTGAGCAAGATTTCATGTCCGAGTGCATCATATACCTTGTTTGCATCCGCCCTTGCAGAAACACTAACCGAAGTACCCTTCCCCTTTCCTGTGAAGTAATCATTCAAAGCGTTGGCTGAAATCTTATTTCCATCCTTGTCATAGAATGAATAGATTTCCTTTGCGCTCTGAGCAGCAGATACTGTAGAAGCTGTGATAATAGAGCTGTCGCCAGCAACCATCTTATCAGTTCCCGTCAGCTGAACTTCGGCAACTGTAACTCCCGCTGCGTTAACAATAACAAATTTAGGATCCTCATTAGCTCCTACGCTGACTGTATTTATCTGATAATTGCTCTTAGCGTCGCTGCCGTTAAGCGTGATAGAATACTGAATCTTGCCGTTTACTGTTGTAGCCGTAATCGTAAGACCCTGGTCGCGGAGCGCTTTTGCCAGATTGTTCTGGTCTGATGTAGAGCTTACCGAAGCTGCGAAAGTAATTGTTGCATTTACGCCCGTCGCTGAGTTTGCATTCATTGAAACTGTTGCAGCAACATCGGCTGCTTTCTTGTAAGCAAATGAATAGCCTTTTTCTGCTGATTTGTCGCCCTTTAACAGATAAGTCTCATTGAACTTTGTCGTCTCCGCTACACGGTCAATTTCCTGTGTAAGCTGGTCAATCTCGGCCTGAATATATGAGCGGTCATCCTGTGAGTTGGGGCTGTTTGCGGCCTGTACTGCCAAATCATTCATTCTCTGGAGCATATCATGCACTTCCGTGAGAGCACCTTCTGCCGTCTGTACTGCACTGATGCCGTCCTCAGCGTTTGCGGAAGCCTGTGTAAGTCCTCTAATCTGCTTTCTCATTTTCTCAGATATAGCAAGGCCTGCCGCGTTATCAGCTGCCCTGTTAATCTTATAGCCTGAAGAAAGCTTCTCTGTCGACTTTGACAAAGAGCCCTGTGTAATTCCTAACATTCTGTTAGAATTCATTGCTTGTAAATTGTGCTGTACTACCATAATCTTACCTCCTTGTTTTGCCTGACGCGTCTTGTTTAAATTATTAATTTATGTCCACGTTACATCTGCAGATTTTTTATCCGCAAATCACATATCCGCAAACCCGCGTTTTGGCTTTGCCGTGGAAAATTCCGTTTCCCACCATTTGTTTTTTGTTCCTTATTCAGTTTTAATTTATAATATCCGAAGCTGTCCGTATATCGGCGCGCCTGCTTTTTGCGGGCAGCCTCAGTTATTAACCTTTATATTTCCTGTACTTCTGTATTTTCTGCTGCTTCCTCTGCTGCTTTTTTAACCGCCCTTTTTATCGCACGCTTCTTAATAGCTCTGCCTCTTGCGACATTTATATCCTTTGGAGCGTCTATCATTACACGAATATGATTGTTGTTACCTCCGAGAAAGGTTATTTTGATATCCTTTCCTATCATTAAGTATTCTTCCTTTGGTACTGTAAGCATCAGCATATAAAAACCTCCTTGTTTTTGATAAGACTTTGCCCTTTCCGGCTTGTATTTCACGCTATGCAACAATTTGGATAAAATGTTGCATTTGCTATTTTCCATAAAACAAATTATTATAAGGAAAGGAAATCTAACGAAAGGAAACGTTTAGAGAAGGGTATAACTATGAGTACAATGTCGCCTATAAAGGACAAAAAAGAGCTTGAAACTATGAAAAAATATTTTTTGAGAAAAAACGAGATAAGAAACTATGCACTGTTCTGTGTAGGGATTAATACTGCTCTGCGCATAAGTGATATTTTAGGACTGCGTTGGAAGGACGTATATGATTTTGGCAGCCGTTCATTTAAAAAACATTTGCAGCTCAAAGAGCAGAAAACCAAGAAAAGAAACGAAATACTTTTAAACAAGGGTGTAATTAACGCCCTAAAAAAGCTATTGGCGCGCCTTAATAAAAGCAATACGCCTGTAAATGAAAACAGCTATATATTCACAGGAAGAAAAAATCCTGAAAAGCCGCTGAGCCGCTCGCAAGCTTACCGCATTATAAACGGTGCCGCCAAAACACTCAAAATAACGGGAAATATCGGCTGCCACTCACTTCGTAAAACCTTTGGCTATTTTGCGGCACGCAGCGGTATTTCTTCCGTATTGCTTATGCATATCTACAATCATTCTTCATTCCCAATAACAATGCGTTATTTGGGGATAGAACAGGATGAGCGTGATGAAGTATTTATGCGAATAGCACTTTAGTATAATTCTCTTTTGACAGTTTGCTGCAAATTTTCCTATGCCTTATGAGTAAATCAGACTGTCTATTTTGAACTTTGAACTTTCTTATGGCATAACTATGCCCTTTTCAAATAGTCTCAGCTCAGTCATTATATATTCAAAAAATTTTTTCATATAATTAAAAAATTTTTTCGGATAAGGGGTAAAGTATTTTTAACAATAACCGATATATAGAATGTAAGAATTAAACGGCGTTAAAAAATGGGGCTGTCGCACTAAGTAATTAGTGCGCAGCCTCATTTTTGTAAAAAAACTAACTGCCAGACCTCGAAAAA
>CANQHZ010000021.1 GCA_947623805.1 uncultured Lachnospiraceae bacterium
ATAACTTATCCTTCTTGCTCATATTATGCTCCTTTTTATATAGTATAGCTCATAAAAGCATAATGTGCAACTAAAAATAGTTGCACATCATCGTTATACCACATAATATATATTTTTTACTACACCATTACTACAATTTCCTACCGCTCATACGGCGTATTCTGGTACACATATAGTATTCAAGCATATACTACATCTAAATCGCCATAACCGAAAAAGATGGCTCGGGAATTTCTCTCCCTAACATATTTGCCGTCTCAATCCATTCTTGAATGATAACTTTCGCGTTTTTAACTGCTTCATCAGGCGTCTTGCCATCTGCCATACAGCCTGGTAAATCTGGTACAGAAACAAGATAGGCATTGTCCTCTTCCGAAAAAGAAATAATCATTGAATAGTTTGGCATATTTGCTTCCTCCATTATAGCCCATATTTATTAAACATCAATCTAATCTGTTTAATTTCATAGCCTTTTGCCTTATTTCCATTGGGTTGAATATTTATAATTTCAGGAATGTCATCATTGTAATATATGAAATGATCTCCTTTTATTCTATATCCAAAACCCATTGACTCTAATAAATTCCTTAAATCTGAAAATTTGATATTATTATCGGATTTTCCACTCATTACAGCGTTATATACCTTTATATTCATCTTATGCACTCCCACATTTATATTATATCAAATTTTCCGACACATTCAAGGATTTTTATGAGATGGTAAAAGCGCAATTCCCTACCACTCATACGGCGTATTTTGGTACACGTAATAGTCAATCCAATTAGTATAAAGATTATTGCTATGCGACCTCCACTGCAGATGCGGTTTCTGCGTCGCGTCGTCGTTTGGATAATAGTTTCTCGGCATATGTATCGGAAGCCCCTTTGCCAAATCGCGCTTATACTCCGCGTCAAGCGTGTATCTGTCATATTCGGGATGCCCGTTTACAAAAATCTTCTTTCCGTTTTCAGCGTATGCCAAAAATACTCCCGCCTCCTCGGACTCGGCAAGCACGGTAATCTCTGGACAATTATGTATATCTGCGGCAGGCGTTTCTGTGTGGCGGCTGTGCGGCGCTAAGAAGTAATCGTCAAAGCCGCGCACAAGGGGCACTTTCCTGTTCTGCACCTTATGATTGTACAAGCCGAAAAGCTTCTCTGGCAGCAGACGTTTCTGAATACCGTAATAATGGTAAAAACCCGCCTGCGCCCCCCAGCAGATATGGAGTGTGGAAGTAACCTTCTCGTCAGCCCAGTCCATAATCGCGCAAAGCTCGTCCCAGTAATCGACCTCCTCAAAGGCAATATCCTCAACTGGCGCGCCCGTGATAATCATGCCGTCGAAACGCTTATATTTTATGTCATCAAATGTCGTGTAAAAGCGGTTCAAATGGTTGGCGGAAGTATTGAGCGACACATGGCTTTTAACCATTAAAAATGTCACGTCGACCTGCAGCGGCGTATTTGAAAGCGCGCGCAGAAGCTGCAGCTCCGTGTCCTGCTTTACGGGCATAAGATTGAGTATGCACACCTGCAGCGGGCGGATATCCTGATGTATCGCCCTGTTTTCGTCCATCACGAATATATTTTCATTTTCAAGAATTTCCTTTGCGGGCAGCGCATTTTGTACTTTTATAGGCATATCAGCTGTTCTCCTTTACATCTATTTCCAAATATTCCCTCATAAAGCTCTCCTCCGTGACAATCGGGATTCCAAGCTCCTTCGCCTTTTTGTTCTTTGAGGAATTTGACGCTATATCATTATTAATCAGGCAGACTGTCTTGGAAGTAACGCTGCCTGTGACCTTGCCTCCCCTGCTTTCGATTAAATCCTTCAGCTCATTTCTGCTGCCAAAGTGCACAAGGCTCCCAGTGACTACAAACGCCTTGCCTTCAAGCGTCTGCTCGCCGCTGCTTTCCTCCTTGACAATGTTTACCTCTTTCAAAAGCCTGTCAAGCCGCTCGTTGTTCTGCGGCACGGCAAAATAATCGACAAACGCCTTGCCTATCACTTCCCCGATGCCGTCTATCTCGCTAAGCTCCTCGACATCAGCGTGCCTCATATTATCAAGCTCATAGTCGTAATGCCTGCATATAACCTTTGCGTTTGCAAGTCCAATGTTGGCTATCCCAAGGCTGTAGATAAGCTTAGGCAGCGTCACGTCTTTTGCCGCGTTTATGCTCTCCATAAGGCGCTGGTACGATTTTTCGCCAAAGCCCTCCATTGCCACAATCTCATCATAATGCTTATCAAGATGAAAAATATCACTGTATTCGTGAATAAAGCCCTTTGCTATAAATTTTTCAAGCGTTGCTTCGGATAAGCCGTCTATATTGAGCGCATCGCGGCTTACAAAAAGGGTAAACGACTTTATTTTTTTTGCCTCGCAATTCGGATTTACGCAATATAACGACTGCACGTCATTTACTGCCTTTACCTGCGTTTCGCCACCGCATACGGGACAGATTTTTGGTATTTCTACATTATCGCTTTTCGTCAGGTTCTCCGCAATCTGCGGAATTATCATATTCGCCTTATATACCGTAATCCTGTCGCCAATTCCAAGCTTTAACCCGCGCAGAATGCTGATGTTGTGGACAGACGCGCGGCTTACCGTAGTGCCTTCAAGCTCGACGGGTTCAAATACCGCGACTGGATTGATAAGCCCCGTGCGGCTCGGGCTCCACTCTATCTCACGGAGCGTCGTTTCCTGTATCTCGTCAGCCCATTTAAACGCAATCGAATCCCGCGGGAATTTTGCCGTGCGCCCCAATGAACGCCCATATTCTATGTCATCATAAATAAGCACCAGACCGTCAGAGGGCACGTCATAGGTCTTGATTTTTTCCTCATACTGAGCTACGGCGTCAACGATATTTTCAGGGTTAACCCTTACATATTCTACCACGTCAAAGCCCTGCTGTTTTAAAAATTCAAACTGCTTTTCCCTTGAATTTTGGAAATCCACGCCCTCGGCGCGCACAAGCGAAAAGGCGTAAAACTGTACGTTTCTCTCTGCCGTTATCTGGTTATTCAGCTGGCGCACCGAGCCTGAACAGAGGTTTCGCGGATTTTTGTATTTTGCCTCGATATCCTCAATACGGCTGTTTATTTCCTCAAAATCCCTGTAAGTAATAACAGCCTCCCCGCGCAGGATAAGCTCGCCTTTATGCTTAATGCGCAGCGGAATGTTTTTAAATACCTTTGCATTGTTTGTGATAACCTCGCCTACCTCGCCGTTTCCGCGCGTGACTGCCTTTTGCAGCTCACCATTCTGATAGGTAAGCACTATAGTCAGTCCGTCAAGTTTCCAGCTAAGAAGTCCTTCCCTGCCATTCAGCCACTCCACAAGCGCCTCCCTGTCCTTTGTCTTGTCAAGCGACAGCATCGGAGCCTCGTGTGCCTCCTTGGGCAAATCGTCAACTGCCTCGTAGCCTACGCTAATAGTCGGGCTGCCCGTGAGTACCATTCCCGTTTCTTTTTCAAGTGCGGCAAGCTCGTCATAAAGCGCATCATACTCAAAGTTGCTCATTAATTCCCTATCTTCCGAATAATACGCCCTTGATGCCGCGCTAAGTTTCTCAACAAGCTCCCTCATTCTATGTAAATTTGAATCCATACGTTTAACTCTCCCATCGCTTTTAATTGACAGCCGATATGCTATTCGTTTCGACTAATGCCACACTGTCTATAGAGCGTATCCAGCTCATCACCTGTTATCTCCCTGTATTCGCCGCTTTTTAAATCCCCAAGCTCTATGTTCATCACACGCACTCTGACAAGCGATTTGATATTGTATCCAAAGCATTGGCACATCCGTCTTATCTGCCTGTTAAGCCCTTGCGTCAGCACTATGCGAAAAGCACATTTTCCAAGTTTCTGCGCCTCACACTCACGTGTCGTACAATCAAGTTCGGCAAGATATATGCCCTTTTTTATGCCGTCAATAAAGCTGTCGGTAACTGTCCTGTCTACCTTTACAATGTATTCCTTTTCATGACGGTTTGCCCCTTTCATCATCTGCTGTATAAGCTCGCCGTCATTCGTCATTATCATAAGTCCCTCCGAATCCTTATCAAGCCTCCCCGCGTAAGTAAGACGAATGGGGTAATTGATTGCATCCGTGATTGTCTTTTCAGCGTATCTGTCTTTCTCCGTACAGGTAACTCCAATCGGCTTATTATAGGCGAGCACTACTTTTGCCTCTACAGGACTTATGCGCTTTTTGTCTATTTCGATGATATCATCTTCGCCGACTTTCATTCCGCTTTGCGCGGGTAAGCCGTTAAACGTAACTCGCCCCTCCGCTATGAGCCTGTCCGCCTCTCTGCGTGAACATATCCCGCAATCTGCTATATATTTATTTAACCTCGTCATTTTTATTTTTATCCTTGTATGTTCGCTACAAAAATTTTTTCAAAAATCCTATGCTTTTTTCCTCAAAGTCCATAAGCTCACGCGCAATCTCCATAGATGCCGCGCCTGAATTGTCATGATGATTGATTGACTTCCACATACGCGTAATATTCCTGTGGCTGCCGTCAATCATAAGCTCTGCGATTTTGCCGCTGCTGCAATCGGCAAGCGTATTTATGTGGATACTTCCCGAAAGCAGCATATCGTCTACCGCACTCCTATAATAGCTGTCTGCATTATCATTTTGAAGTTTGTCCGTCGCTTTATTCTGTATCACGGAATAAGCAAGCCGCTCTCTTGAAAGTTCCCTCGAAAGCTTATCGTTACACACTTTTCCCGCCATAGTGTCTATCGCTTTTATGGCTCTTTGCGTGTCCCTTTGAACTTCTCTCAAAATCGCCAAATCATCTTTTTTCATAGCTGCCCCTTTTTTGTAGCGAGTATTATATTCTCATCAAAAATATAGACAGCTATAGTATATGCGTTTGACGCTTTCTTATGCAAAAACCCATGTCTACGCAATGTCCACATGGGTTTAGCAATTCAATTATTCAAAATATTCAGCCTTTACATAACCGTTTTTGCCATTATAATCAATTCTGTACCATTCACCAAGGTCTTCAAGTAGGTCATATGTCTTGCCCGCCTCGACCAGTCCGAGCTTGTCAGAAGTCTGACTTGCCGCACTCCTGACATTTACATTGGTTTTCGCCTTTACCTGCTTAATAACTGTACCTGTACCGCCCGCAGGTTCTGCAGTGTCCGCGTCATTTCCCTCTGTGTCTTCTACGGTTTGTGTAGAAACGACTTCAAGGTAATCACTCTTTATGTACGCCTCTTTGCCTTCAAAGATAACCTTGCTCCAGCCGTTTACACGCTGCTCCGTGCGCGTAAGCTCTGTCCCTTCCGTGGCGCGGCCTATCTTATCCGCCTCCTCGCTATCCGAAGAACGTACATTTACAGTATCAGTAGTCTTTACAATCTCGTTTACCGTCTTGTTTTCCGTTATCTCCTCAGACTGTGGCTCGCTTGACTGTGATTCCTGCTCCGAGGTATTTTCCGAGCTTTCCTCCGTCTGCGCCTCTGTACTCTGCTCACTACCATGTTCTTCAAGCTGAGCGAGCGCTACTCCGACAGAACTCGTCACCTGTGCAGGGAGCTCGTCCATATATGCCTTTAACTCCTCATCAGACGCGAGCAGTTCTTTGTAATCCACATCAATCCTTTTGTACAAGTCAACTACATCATCCTGAACTGTCACAAGGTCAAACACTGCCTTGACATTCTCATCCATATCACCGTCAATCACAAGGCTGCCGTCATCCTTTGTGTACACATAGAATGCATTAAGCCCTGGAGCTTTAGTTTCCACACCGTTAAACTTAATCAAAAACGTCACGTATACAAAGTAGCTGTCTTCATTGACACTCTTTTTAGAATAGCATACCAAATCATCATATGATTCAATAAATTCACTTTTCTTTTCATATATAATGCGCTGTGTGTCGCTTACTCCGTCACACAATGCCGCTACCGTATCCATCTCACCATCGGCAAGTGCTCTGAAAAATCTGCTCATTAGCTCATTTATTTCAGGATAGGAGTTTGTCGCAAGCGGTTCAGTAGGGAGCTCGACAGTCTCCTGCTCATTCGCCTCCCCAGTGCCGTTAGACACTTCCGTGGCATCGGAATTTTTTCTTGATGCCATTATAGAAATCACTACAGCTAAAACAATGATGCATGCAACAATTGGTAGTATAACCTTGAGCGCAGAAAAGCCTAAAATTTTGAAGTCCTTTGCCTCGAGTTCCTTTACTGCCGTCTTTCCTGCCTTTTTTGCGTCTTCAAGCTTATCACTGACAACTCCGACAATATCTTTTCCTTTATTACTGCTTTGATTGGATGCGGTTTTGCTGCTTAAATTCGATGTACTTGTGCTTTGAGGTTTTTTATTATTTGTCTTGTTTTTGGAACTGTTATTTTTTTTCTTACTCATTTTAATCCTCCATGCCGCTTTAGCGGCTCAAATAAATGTAAAAATGCGCATAATGAATGCACCCGACAGGAATCGAACCTGCATTAAAGGCGTCGGAGGCCTCCGTTCTATCCATTAGACTACGGGTGCAAAAAACGTAAGGTCTGCATTTTTCGTATATTGAATCGCAGATAAGCGACATAGGCGTAAATGTGATATATTACAAAATTGTTACATCATGTTTGTAATATTATCACATTTAACCTAATTTGTCCATAGCTTAAAGAATTTTATTCTATACCTTTATTTTCTAGGAATTTTTGTGAATTGCTTTACTTCATCGTCGTAATTGTGTCAAAAACTAGCCTTCATTGCGATACTGAACGGGCGTCATTCCAAGCTTTTTCTTAAAGGTACGGTTAAAATGCTCGACATTGGGATATCCGACCGCGACGGCTATGTTTTCGACAGTCATACTACCGTTTCTCAAAAGCGTCTTTGCCTTTTTTAATCTGATATTTGTCAAAATCTCATTGAATGTCTTACCTGACTTTTCATGTATATACTTGCTCACATACGGCTCTGACAGATGAAAATGCTCTGCCAGTTCACTGAGAGTAACCTCCTGGTATCTGGACTGCATATAATTCATAATGTCCATCAAACGCTCATCATTGCACGCCTCGCTGCTTTGGAGCTCAGGAAGCTTGTTGACACTGACACATAATGCGTGTATTGATGCCTTGATTATATCATCGTCAAAACCTACGCCCCAGTATTTTTTACCATTGCAGGTCACGCTCACATACGCAATCGCTTTTGAGGATGAGCCTTTCGTAAGCGCATGCTCCTCATAATCCGAAAGCTGATAACTTATGCCGAAATATTGCTTTATTGTATTGCTTACAGCGTCAAGGCGTCCGTTACCGTTTGCGTCAACTATGGTCTTTTTATCGCCACATGTTATAGTCGCCTCTGCCATTATGCCGTCCACCTGTTTGAAATGACACTCGTTTATCTGGAAATGCGGCAAAATGTCCACATAATTTTCGCAGAATATATCATAAACCCACTTGGGCGAAAGCTCCTTATGCTCTTGGTCTGACACACTTTTTACCAAATAGCCCACCTCCTCGCGCATAGCATCCGGAAGTGAAATACCAAAATTCTGCTTTAATATGTAATTTACACCGCCTTTTCCTGACTGGCTGTTTATACGTATGACATCAGCGTCATAATTTCTTCCGACATCCTTAGGGTCTATGGGCAGATACGGCACTGTCCATTTATTACTCTTTCGTTCCTCACGCCATTGCATACCCTTTGCGATGGCATCCTGATGAGAGCCTGAAAATGCCGTGAAAACAAGCGCTCCTGCATACGGCTGCCTGTCATGCACTGTCATTCTGGTAAGCCTTTCATACTTTTGACGAATTTCAGGCATATTTGAAAAGTCAAGCTGCGGGTCTACACCGTATGAAAACATATTCATTGCCACTGTAATGAGATCAACATTTCCCGTGCGTTCTCCGTTGCCAAACAATGTACCCTCAACGCGGTCTGCGCCAGCAAGCACGCCAAGCTCCGTATCGCTTACGCCGCAGCCTCTGTCATTGTGCGGATGTATGCTCAACACTACATTTTCCCTATATTTCAAATTTTTGCTCAAATATTCTATCTGAGATGCAAAGACATGAGGCATAGCGGTCTCCACTGTGGCGGGAATATTTATAATGGCTTTCCGCTCACTGCTCGGCTGCCATACATCCAACACGGCATTGCACACTTCAAGCGCGTACTCCACCTCAGTACCATGAAAACTCTCAGGGCTGTACTCAAATGAGAAATTGCCTTCCATCTCGTCAGCAAGATTTTTCAACAGTACGGCACCATCTACCGCAAGTTTCTTTATAGCCTCCTTGTCTTTCTTGAATACCTGCTCTCTCTGTGCTACTGATGTTGAATTATACAGATGAATGACTGCTCTTGGCGCTCCTTTTATTGCCTCAAAGGTTTTTCTTATAATATGCTCCCTCGCCTGCGTAAGCACCTGCACTGTAACATCATCAGGTATCATATTGCGCTCGATAAGCGCACGCATAAATTCGTACTCCGTATCAGACGCGGCGGGAAATCCCACCTCAATTTCCTTAAATCCTATATCTACAAGCATCCGGAAAAATTCCAGTTTCTCATCAAGGCTCATCGGCTCGATAAGCGCCTGATTGCCATCACGCAAGTCTACAGAACACCATATCGGCGGTCTGTCTATTGCATCTTTTTTCACCCAATCATATGTCATTTCCGGCGGCATAAAGTATGCTTTTTGATATTTGTCTGCATTCTTCATTTTTCTTCATTCCCTCATTTCTGCACTGCCGTTCGCACATAACAGGTTTGTGACGGCAGTGCGGACACAATCCTGCAAATGAAAATAAATTCCCTTTTCGTGCTGCTTTCGTAGTTTAGTAGTTAATTTAACATATATCCTTCTATAATTCAATGATTAAAATTAATCATTTTTCTTGATTTTTTTTATTCTATTTGAAATCATATACGATTTTATTTTCAACAACAAATCCCACTCTGTAAATATCCTAATAATATCATCTCTCATTATTTTCTCTCTACTAATCAAGAGATTGTATCTTTGTCATATATACGAAAGGGAAGCCAAAGCCTCCCTTTCAATAATTATAATATAGATTTTACAAATAATACCTTTAAATTATTTTGCTCTGCGTTCTTCTATTTTCCTCCGTTGGCAATCGCCGCCTGTGCTGCCGCCAGTCTTGCAATAGGCACACGGAACGGTGAGCATGATACATAGTCAAGTCCAATCTTATGACAGAACTCTACTGATGATGGGTCTCCGCCGTGCTCGCCGCATATACCGACATGAAGCTTCGGATTTACAGGCTTGCCTAGCTTAATTGAGAGTTCCATAAGCTTGCCTACGCCCGTCTGGTCAAGCTTGGCAAACGGATCGTTCTCAAAAATCTTTGTGTCATAGTATGCGTTCAGGAACTTACCTGCGTCATCGCGAGAAAAACCAAATGTCATCTGCGTAAGGTCATTTGTGCCAAAGCAGAAGAAGTCCGCCTCTTTAGCTATCTCATCAGCCGTAAGCGCAGCCCTGGGTATCTCAATCATAGTACCTACCTCATACTCAAGCTTAACGCCTGCTGCCGCAATCTCTGCATCTGCTGTCTCAACAACAATTTTCTTTACATATTTAAGCTCCTTAACCTCACATACAAGCGGGATCATAATCTCAGGCTTAACCGTCCAGTCAGAGTGTTTCTTCTGAACATTGATTGCCGCACGTATAACCGCCTTTGTCTGCATTTTGGCGATTTCAGGGTAAGTTACCGCCAGACGGCAGCCTCTATGACCCATCATAGGGTTAAACTCATGCAGAGAAGTAATGATATTCTTTATCTCCTCTACAGATTTTCCCTGAGCGTCCGCAAGTTTCTTGATGTCTTCTTCCTCTGTGGGAACAAACTCATGAAGAGGCGGGTCAAGAAAACGAATTGTAACAGGGTTGCCCTCAAGAGCCTCATAGAGTGCTTCAAAATCTCCCTGCTGATAAGGAAGAATTTTCTCAAGCGCCGCCTCTCTCTCCTCTACAGTATCCGCACAAATCATCTCTCTGAATGCTGCAATTCTGCTCTCCTCAAAGAACATATGCTCTGTACGGCAAAGACCTATACCCTCTGCACCAAGCTCTCTTGCCTTCTTTGCGTCTGCGGGCGTATCAGCGTTTGTCCTAACTTTTAATGTCCTATACTTGTCAGCCCAATTCATAATTCTGCCAAATTCACCTGCGATTGTAGCATCAACCGTAGGGATTTCGCCATCATATATATTGCCGGTAGAGCCGTCAATTGATATATAATCTCCCTCATGATACTCCTTGCCTGCAAGCGTAAACTTCTTGTTTTCCTCATCCATAGCGATATCGCCGCAGCCTGATACGCAGCATTTGCCCATGCCGCGCGCAACAACAGCCGCATGAGATGTCATACCGCCGCGCACTGTAAGGATACCCTGCGAAGCTTTCATACCTGTAATGTCTTCTGGTGACGTCTCAAGCCGCACAAGCACCACTTTCTCGCCTCTGTCATGCCAATTTTCAGCATCTTCTGCCGAGAATACAATCTTTCCGCAGGCAGCGCCCGGTGATGCTCCAAGTCCCTTGCCTACAGGTGTAGCGCTCTTTAAAACGGCAGCATCAAACTGTGGATGCAATAATGTATCAAGGTTACGAGGGTCAATCATAGCTACAGCTTCTTCCTCTGTACGCATGCCCTCGTCAACCAAATCACACGCAATCTTAAGCGCAGCCTGCGCCGTTCTCTTACCGTTTCTTGTCTGAAGCATATAGAGTTTCTTGTTTTCAACAGTAAACTCCATATCCTGCATATCTCTGTAATGTGTCTCAAGTTTTTGGCATACATCCTTAAACTGAGCGAATGCCTCCGGGAACTCCTGCTCCATCTTTGCGATTGGCATAGGTGTGCGCACGCCCGCAACAACGTCTTCACCCTGAGCGTTCACAAGGAACTCACCCATGAGCTTTTTCTCGCCTGTAGCGGGGTCTCTTGTGAAAGCAACGCCTGTACCGCAGTCGTTACCCATATTTCCGAACGCCATAGACTGTACGTTTACTGCCGTACCCCATGAATAAGGGATATCATTGTCACGGCGGTATACATTCGCACGCGGATTATCCCATGAACGGAATACTGCCTTGATAGCACCCATAAGCTGCTCTTTGGGGTCATCAGGGAAGTCAGAGCCAATCTTTTCCTTATACTCTGCCTTGAACTGTGAAGCAAGCTCTTTCAAATCCTCTGCAGTAAGCTCAACGTCAAACGTCACGCCTTTCTTTGCCTTCATCTCGTCGATAAGCTCCTCAAAGTATTTCTTGCCTACCTCCATAACGACATCAGAATACATCTGGATAAATCTTCTGTAGCAGTCCCAGGCCCAGCGGGGATTGCCTGATTTCTCCGCAATGACATTGACAACCGTCTCATTTAAACCAAGGTTCAATATAGTATCCATCATGCCCGGCATTGAAGCTCTCGCTCCTGAACGCACTGATACCAAAAGAGGATTTTCTCTGTCGCCGAATTTCTTTCCGGTAATCTCCTCCATCTTTACGATATACTCATTAATCTGAGCCTGAATTTCTTCGTTAATCTCTCTGCCGTCCTCGTAATACTGAGTACAAGCCTCTGTGGTGATTGTAAAGCCCTGTGGAACAGGAAGCCCTAAACCTGTCATCTCTGCAAGGTTCGCACCCTTGCCGCCAAGAAGCTCACGCATGTTTGCATTGCCTTCTGTAAATAGATAAACCCATTTTTTCATCTACCTGAAACTCTCCTTTTCTCAATATATAATCAGCCCGCAATGCTCTTTTGCAAGCCGCTGTAACAATGATAAACATATTATTTTCAATTGTCAATAATTTATCAAAGATTTTTTCAAAAATTTGGTAAAATTTTAACATTCTCTCAATATACATATATCTTATCATCAGCATTATTATAGAAATAAACCGAATATGAAAGCACTTCTTCCGCCTCAACCTGGGTGTCGTTTACCTCTTTTACCATTTGTTTTATACTCTCAGCCTCATCATTTTTGTCTGCTGGGAGGAGTAGCACCTCATGGATTGATGACGGTATTATATACATACTGCTGTCTATGACTGCGGAAAATTTTTTCAGCAAATCCGGATAAAGCATGCAGGCGGCGCCCTGAATTCTGCTCTTGTTGCTTAACACATATAACGGCATTTCACTACGTACAGTATCTTGCAGCGGCATAATCTCTGATATCACGTCGCCCATGCTTTTTATCTCATACTTGTTTAAGACGGGCGTATTGCGCTTAGCGTCGCTGTAGAGCTCCTCCAATGTTATGCCCCATATTTTTAGATGTGCATTGTGAATAAGAATTGTCGCGTTTCCAATGCAATCCTCGTCAAAAAGAAACTGAAAAACTATAGACAAATCATGGAAATCAATATGTGGCACATCAGACAAAAGCTCCTTGTTTTTTTCAGTATTGATGAGCTTGTAGACTATTCTTTTTCTCACGGCACTGTAATCAAAAAAATATTTCATGTCTATATTATGAGCCGCCTTGCTATGCCTATATGCCGACACTACATCGTTTATCACCTCATCCAGCGTAGCCTTGCCACTTTTATATACCTCATAATATTCATCAAGGTATATCGTGGGTGAAATATTACAATCCTCCTGTGTCACCGTCAGCCCGCAAAGCTTCACCCCATTGTTCTTTATTATGTCGTTCAGGCGGACATAACATGCATCGCCCGTCCTTCTTTCTACTTCATCTCTCACTATTGCTTTAAAACTTGTAAACTCCATAAATAAAATATCCCTTTCCTTTAATTATTCATACTCTTTTCTCCTTTCGCCGAGCTGCCTTGATTTAGACAACAAAAAAAGACAACGCGAAAAAAGCCTGTTACATTTTCCCGTTGTCTTTTCATTTTATTTATAATTTATAATGCAGAATTTATACCCTTGAAAGGTATTCGCCTGTTCTCGTGTCAATCTTGATGATATCATCTGTATTGACAAACAAAGGTACTGCCACGACCGCACCTGTCTCAACTGTAGCAGGCTTTGTCGCTCCTGTAGCAGTATCGCCTTTGAAACCCGGCTCCGTATCTGTAATCTTTAACTCTACAAACAGGGGCGGCTCGATAGCGAATACATTGCCATTATGTGAGCAAACCTTAACCATTTCATTTTCCTTGACAAACTTGAGCGCATCACCTACGCTGTCGGCATTAAGTCCAATCTGCTCATAATTCTCTGTATCCATAAAGTAGTATAAATCTCCGTCCTCATAGAGATACTGCATATCCTTTCTGTCGATACGCGCCTGCGGGCATTTTTCAGTGGGCCTGAAAGTCTTCTCGACTACGCCACCATTGATTATGTTTTTGAGCTTGGTCCTCACGAAAGCGGCTCCCTTTCCAGGCTTAACATGCTGAAACTCAATAATCTGATAGATGTTTCCTTCATACTCTATCGTAATGCCGTTTCTGAAATCTCCTGCTGATATCATAAATAATCCTCCTAATACTCTCTTTTCACATTTGCAATCCTTGTCCATTTTATAACAAATTGGAACACATTTCAACTATTATTTTTTACATCTCGAAAATTTTATTAATTTTGTACCATTTTTACTTCTAATTTTACTTCTTATCTGCGGTTTTACTGTCTGTCTTGTCCGCGCTGTCCTGTGTCTGACCGGCGGGCGTTTCCTGCGTGGTGCTGTTTATCGACTGAGACATTGGCGGCATTTGAGACATTGGCATCTGAGGCGGCATGCCCATATGCTGTCTTCTTTTTTGTTCCTGCTTTGCCTGCTTTTTCATCTGCCTTATTTCAGGCGGCTGTGTTCTTCTGATTATAAATATTATCAGCAGAACAATCGGCGTAAATATTAATACAATCGGTATCAGTCTTATGATAAAAAATAGCAGCCACTCAAGGATATTCCAAAACGACTCCCAGCTTTCCCTTACAGTGTTTGAAAGCCTGTCTGTGAATTTAAAGGTGTTTTTTACCTCTGTATATCTGCGCACCTCCTCCACGCTCAATGTCACTGTGGAATATGATACGTTGGTGTCCATTACGGCGAGCTGGCTTTTGTAGACATTTATCTCTTTTTGCACTTCGGTAAGCCTTGCCTCTATAGCTATCATGTCCTCAATGCTATATGCATTTTCCATCATGTCAAGCAGGCGTTCCTCCTGTATTCTGCTTGACTCGAGCAATGCAGCGGTTTCATAGTATGACTTTGTTATGTTCTCCACCTGCGAATTTTTTGATGTTATCTTTTCCTCGCCCTCTATCGTATTTATAAATTCCTCATATTTTTGTGACGGCACGCGCACTGTCATATCCATGTGCATTGTGCCCGTTGACGAGGTATCGTCCATATACCAGCTGGTATCGGAGTCCCACTCATACTCGTTCTCAATAAAGCCTCCGTACTCCTTGATACGACTGCGGAGATTTGACATTGTCGCCGCGTAATCAAGCGTTTCTATGGAAAGGCTGCCTGTGTAAACAAGCTTTTGGCTTATGTCCTGCTGCGCGTTTTCGAACAGACCGGCATCTTCTGCTGCTGGTGTTTCATTTTCACTCTCATAATCATCGTAATCATATGAGTATGATGAGCCTATGCCCTGCGTGACGGCAGCATCTTCCATCGCTGCACCCGACGAATTAGTGTCCACACTCATAGATGAACCTGAACTCGCCCCGCATCCTGCCATCAAAACTACCGGCAGTATTATTGCTGCTGTCATTATTAACATGCGCCTTTTCATAAATTTACTCCCCCTACTATTGTTGTATTTAGGCAATTGCAAAACATCACTTATTTGCCTAAAATAAAATCTATCGCCATAATATACCCGTCAAGCCCTTTGCCGTAAATCTGATGGTCACACGCTGCTTTTGTCACTGAGTTCTTTCTAAATTCTTCCCTTTTTGTAATGTCTGAAATGTGTATCTCAACCTTTGGTATTTCAATGCTTGCGAGCGCGTCACGTATCGCATATGAGTAATGCGTGTATGCACCGGGGTTTATGACTATGCCCTGTGTGCCGTCAAAATATGCTGCCTGTATCCTGTCGATTATCGCTCCCTCATGGTTTGACTGGAAACACTCTATCTCGCAATTTTCAGCCTTTGCCTTGTCTTGTATCATATTTACAAGGTAATTATAATCCTGCGTGCCATATATGCCTTTTTCTCTTATGCCGAGGAAGTTAAGATTTGGTCCGTTTATGACTAAAAGTTTCATATTATTAATAATCCTTTCCTGTTTTTTATTACTTAGGTAATTGTGGAACGTTGTCTAAACTATCCACTATAGCGGCGGCAAGCTCCGTCTGGCTCATATCATCTGTGTCAAAACTAAGCTCCGCTGCCGCCTCATATGCGTCTGCTCTCTGCGCAAGCATTTCCTTTATGCGTTCAAGCGGATTTTCGCATTGCAAGAGCGGCCTTGAGGTGTCATATTTTACCCTTTCATAAATTGTCTCAGGGGCAGCCTTTAGATAAACTACTGTCCCAAGCTTTTGCAAAAGCGCCCTGTTTTCCTCGCGCACGGGCATGCCGCCGCCTGTAGAAATGACAAGTCTGTCACTTTTTTTGTCAAGCATCTGTTTCAAGAGCGCTGTCTCCATGTCCCTAAAGCTCTGCTCGCCGTCCGTGGCAAATATTTCGCTTATGGTACGATTTTGCTGCTGCTCTATAAGCTCATCTGTGTCAGTAAATGTATAGTCCAAAAGCTTTGCAAGACATTTCCCCATTGTAGTCTTGCCGCAGCCCATATATCCGATTAAAATTATATTATCGCGTTTCACGTTTTGTCTGCTTTTCAAAAGCTCATATGCCTTATCTGCGATTTCATTCGGCACCTTGCAACCGTTCCACAATTCAAAGGCATCAACAGCCTGATATAAAAGCATTTTCAAGCCATTATGCGCTGACGCACCACTCTGACGTACAAGCTTCATAAACTTTGTCTCCCATGGTGTGTAAATAAGGTCATACCCTACCTTTACGCAGCCGTAAAATGACATGTCTTCAATGACAGCCGCGTCAACATTCGGGAAAAGCCCTACGCTGGTGCATTGTATTACAATATATTTTTTTTCTCCGTTTTGGGAAAGACTGCCATATTCGCTGAGCGGCATCGGTGCTATGCAGTCGGTATTGAGCGCTTTATTCACCTCATCTGCTATCGCTACAGCCTTTTCCACGCTCCTGTTTAAAAGATACGCCTTTTTCACATTGTATGAAGCGCACATAAAAGCCACTGCGCGCCCTACCCCGCCTGCGCCAAGTATTATAACCTCCTCGCCGTCAATGACAACACCGTCACTCCTCATAGCGCGCTCCAGCCCTGAAATGTCGGTATTATAACCCTTGTAGCCACCGTCAATGCGTACAAGCGTATTGACCGCGCCAATATTTTTTGCGCGCGCGTCTATATCCGCAAGATAATTTATCACGTCGTTTTTGTACGGCACTGTAACATTCATTCCGAGTATGTTTAATCCATATGCGCCCTTTACAGCCGCGCCAAGCTCCCCGTTGTCCACAAAAAACGGCACATACACCATATCAATGCCAAGACTTTCCGCAATAAAATTATGTATCTGGGGCGACATCGTGTGCTCTACGGGATTGCCGATAAGCCCGCATGTGCGTGTCTTTCCATTTATTGTCATTTTAAGCTTTTCCTTTCTCTTACATGTCATTCAAAACTGCAACGCGGCTAGTCCCTGCCGCCGATTTGTTTCCTACACTTTCTATTATAAAAGAACAGCACAATTTTCTCAAGATACCGTTTCAAAACAATCTGAATTTCTTCCTTAGGGTGGATTGGTTTCACAAGTATTGAATATATACCCGCCCTGTTTGCCCCCCACACGTCAGTAAAAATCTGGTCGCCTACAAAAAGCGTGCTGTGCACGTCTGTCCTCATTCTTTGCATTGCCGCCCTGTAATTTCTTGGATTTGGCTTTCCTGCCTTGAAAATATAAGGCGCGCCGACGGCATCGCAAAACATTTTAACCCTCGGCTCTTTATTGTTTGAAATTATAATTACCTCATAGCCGATTGACCTAAGCTCGTCAAAAAGCTTTATTGCCCTGTCATCGGCGGGCGCGCCATGCGGTACAAGCGTATTGTCTATGTCAAAAATAATGCCCCTGCTGCCATTTTCATAAAATCCCTTAAAATCAATATCATAAGCAGACGCCATATATTGTTTTGGATAAAAAGCCTCAAGCATAAAATTTCTCCTAAAAATCAATTATATTTGCCGCCTCAAGCAAAAGCTTAGTGTAGCTGCTTTGTGGGTTTTTGTATATATCGTCAACATATCCCTGTTCAAGAATTACCCCCCCACGCATAATCATCACCCTGTCGCACATCTGATAAACCACGCGCAAATCATGCGATATAAAAAGTATTGAAAGTCCCATTTCCTTGTGGAGTTTCAAGAGCAGCCTTATAATCTGCGACTGTATTGTCACGTCAAGCGCCGAAACAGGCTCGTCCGCAATCAGAAAATCCGTGTCGCACAAAAGCGCCGCGGCTATCGCTATGCGCTGTCTCTGGCCTCCTGAAAGCTCCGACGGATAATGCTCCTTGATTTTTGCATCAAAACCGACTTTTTCAAGCATTTCCTCGACTTTCTCCTGCCTTTGCGTATGACTTAGCCTGCTCTTGCCTTTTTTCATGCGCATAGGCTCCTCCAATATCCAGCCAATTTTTTTTGATGGATTGAGCGAGCTGTACGGGTCTTGAAATACCATCTGAGGATTAAGGCAATCAAGGCTTATCCTGCCATCATAGTGTCGCTGCATTCCAAGTATCGCTTTAGCAAGCGTCGTCTTTCCGCAGCCGCTTTCACCTACGAGCCCTAAAATCTCGCCTTTTTTCATGCTAAAAGAAATGTTTTTCAATACATGCTGCTTTTTATTATAATACACATTTAAACTGTCTATTTCCAGTATATTTTCAGTGTCCATGACAATATCCTCATACAGAGACTTTAAACTTTTAATTATAAAATAAAGACTTTGAATTTAAAATCAGCTATAGTCTATACAATAAATTCTTCACAATCAGGGCTTAGGCTTTTCAAGCTTTGGAATGGCATTTATGAGCTCGCGGGTATATTCCTGTCTGGGATTATTGAAAATCTCATCAGCCGCCCCCTCCTCTACAACCTCGCCGTCGTGCATTACAAGTATTCTGCCGCATATGCTTTTTACAAGGCTCAAGTCGTGCGATATGAATAAAATAGATGTTTTCTGTTCTCTATTGAGCCGCTGCAAAAGCTTTACTATCTGCAGCTGTATTGTGACATCAAGCGCTGTTGTCGGCTCGTCGGCGATAAGGAGCTTCGGCGCGCATATCATAGCCGCCGCTATCATCACGCGCTGGCGCATGCCACCCGACAGCTCATGCGGATATTTTTTATAAATAAGCTCAGGATTGTCAAGCTCTACGTTTTTTAAGCTTTCAATCACAAGCTCATAGCGCTCCGCCTTGCTGATTTCAGGCTTGTGTATTTTAAGGCTTTCCTCTACCTGCCAGCCTATGCGCTTTGTAGGATTGAGTGATGTCATCGGCTCCTGAAAAATGACACCAATGTCATTTCCCTGTATTTTTCTAAGCTCAGAACGTTTCGCGCTTAAAAGCTCTTTTTTGTCAAAAATTATTTCCCCGCTTGTAGTCACGTCATGGCGGCGCAAAAGCCCCGCTATCGCCATCGCCGTCATTGATTTTCCCGAGCCCGATTCGCCCACTATTCCCAGTATTTCACCATATTTTAATGTCATGTTTATGTTTCTGACAATATGCTCGGGGGCATCATGGTCGTGGAACTCTATATTCAGATTTTTGACCTCTAACAAAATATCGCTCATATTTTACCACTGTTTTCTAAATTTAAAATTTGGAAGTTTCTATTTTTCTATGTTTATTCACTGTTTTTTTGAGATAATTATAGTCTTCACCGCTCATACCAATTAGCCTTTATCCGAATTGGCAGACTTCAGGCTGCTCACAAGCGAACAGGCTTCTTCATCATTACAACTAATTTTTCAGCCCGTCTGCCAAGAGTGAAAAGCCTAGCACAAGCAGGATTATCATAAGTCCCGTAAATACGGCATAATTTGGCGCTGAAAACAGATACCCTTGCGCTTCTGAAAGCATGCTGCCCAAACTTGCGTCAGGCGGCTGCACTCCAATGCCAAGATAGCTCATTCCAGCCTCCGCAAGCACAGCATTATTAAAGCCTATCATTATTGACGAAAGCAGCACTGTCATTGTATTTGGAAGTATATGCACAAAGATTATCCGCATATGCGGCACTCCCGCAAGCCTCGCACTTTTCACATAATCCATCTCGCGGTACTTGATGAACTCTCCGCGCACTATACGCGCAAAGCTCGGTACAAACGCAATACCAAGCGCAAGCACGACATTGTACTTCCCCGTACCGAAAAGACTGATAAATACAAGCGCAAGAAGTATGCTCGGAAATGCAAACACCACATCATTTATGCGCATGACCACCTCATCAAGCCAGCCGCCAAAATATCCCGTGACAGCTCCGATAATCACGCCACTCACCACGCCGATAACCACAGTTGCAAACGCTATGATGAAAGTATTGCCCATTCCCTTAAGCACGCGTGAAAAAATATCCCTGCCAAAGTTATCACACCCCATAAGATGTGACAGGCTCGGCGCCGCCAGCTTGGCACTACTGTCCATTTTTGTCGGGTCATACGGGGTATAAAAAAATCCTAGTATTATCAAAAAGAGCATAATGGAAGTAATCACAAGACCTATTATTAAATTTGCAGAATGTTTTTTCTTGGAATACTTTTTCCTGATTTGCATATGATTTTATTCCTCTTTTATAATTGCATTAGGCAGGTCGCTCGAAGATGTTCATATACCCATGAAGACTCGCTCGCGCTCAGTGGTAGGCGTAGCGGACACTAAACTCAACTGCGCTGTAAAAGGAGCTACGCTTTTACAGCTTATTTCGTTAAGTGCCGACGCTTCCCAAGGGTCTTCATGGGTATATGAACATCTTCGAGCTAGTGTATTGGCACTTAACTATTTTTGTTGGTACTTAAAAGTTTTATTATTTTCATTACTTACTTAGAATATCCTTCTGAGCCGATATTCGCGGGTCTACTATCTGATAAATAATATCCACACAAAAATTCGTGACAATCACTACCAACGCTATAAGCACGATTATAGCCTCCACCACAGGATAATCCCTGTATGATATGGAAGTCAAAAGTATGCGCCCTATACCAGGAATATTAAACACCTGCTCTATTACAATGCTCCCCACAATCATATCCGCAAGCGTCATTCCCCACAGCGTTATCACAGGGAGCATGGCGTTTCTGAGGACATGGCGGTAAAGCACCTTGCTTGTGTTATTCCCCTTGCTGTAGGCTGTCCTCACATAATCCTTGCCCGCCTCCTCAATGCACGAGCCGCGCAAAAGCTTGACCGACATTGCAATCTTGGGCAACGCAATCGCTATGCAGGGAAATATCATATATAATATAAAGCCTCCCAAATCCGTTTCATACGAAACAAATCCGCCTGGCGTAAATATCTTAAAAATCAGTCCAAATATATAGGTAATCAAAATCCCCATAAAGAAATGAGGCACGGACATCATTACCTGATTTAACACTATTATAAGCCTGTCCACGCCTTTACCCTTATGCTTGGCTGAGTATATTCCGACAGGCACGGACACTCCCGCCATTATAATAAATGCCGTCACTGCCATCACTACATTGATAGGCAGCTTTGACAAAATCATCTCCGAAACGGGCACATTGTATTTATAAGAAATGCCAAAATCGCCCTTGACAAAATTAATGAGCCAATCCACATATCTTTCCATAAAGGGTCTGTTTAGCCCAAGCTCCTCCCGCACAGCCTTGATGCGTTCAGGAGTAGCATCTGTTCCAAGCGACGCAAGTGCCGCGTCCCCCGGTATTATGTCAAATGCAAGATAGACGAGGAATGAAATACATAAAAGCGTTATCAGCGTCGTCGCAAGCTTTTTAAAAACATATCTCATACCTCGTCTACCTCTTTTCACTAATATGCGCCCGCTTACAATAACATTTTACTTAAAAATAAACGGAAAAACATACTAAAAATTTCTGAAAAGTCTAACAGTTTCCTATATCATATAGCAGGCGCCCTATGCGCCGCAAATCTGATTATAAAAAACTATCCTTTGCCTCTTACAATATATTTATTCTACTGCGTAAAGCTTTGAAAAATCCTGAATATATAAAGGATAAAATTCATATCCCGCATATTTTTTACTTATCGCAACAAGCTCGCACAAATCCTGAATGTACACATTTGCCGCCGTGTCCGTAAGTATCTTCTCGCACTCCTTGTAATACTCTGTCGCCGAATCGTCATCAAGGACTGCCTCCGCCGACAGTGCATTTTTATAAGCCGCATCGTAATCAGGATTATTATAGTTTGTAAAATTATTGCTCGCGTCCGACTGGAAACGGCTCAACATAGCGCCCGCCGTAAGCGTAGACGCGTCAACTCCGACTACTGTAGCCTCAAAATCACGCGCACCGTACACGTCGCTCAGCCAAGTCTCCCACTCGATAAGCTCAATATTCATAGTCACGCCGATAGCCTTGTACTGCTCCGCCAGAACCTGCGCCGTATCAATATGCTGCTGATAATTTGACGGCACCTTTGCCGTAAACTCAAAGCCGTCAGCATAGCCAGCCTCCGCAAGCAGCTCCTTTGCTTTCTCTACGTCAGTCGCATATACGCCGTTTAACTCCTCCATATAGTATTTCCCAAATGTCGGGAACATACTGCTGCCTACAGGCGTACCCTTGCCGTCGGAAACAAAGTCCAAAATCTCCTGCTTGTTTACCGCATAGCTCAAAGCCTGACGCACAAGCTCATTGTCAAACGGCGCTACGTCATTATTCAAATACATGCCCTGCACAAGATTCATAGTGCCTTCAAGTATGTTGAAATTGTCACCAAGCTCTGCCGCTTGCGCCGTAGTCACTCTGGCAACCATATCCACAGCGCCGCCCTCAAGGTTCATCACGATAGCGTCAGCATCGGCAAGCACCTTTAAATTAACAGTCTTTATATGCGCTGGCTCACCCCAGTAATCATCAAAACGCTCCAATACTACATTTTCCTGCAACGAGCGCGACACAAACTTATAAGGACCCGTGCCTATGGGATTTGTCTCAAGGTCCGCCACGTCAGCGGGCACAATAGCCGCCTCGATAGTAGCGCATATCGCGATAAACACGCTGCTTGCCTCTTTCAATGTTACAACAACAGTCTTGTCGTCAGGCGTCTCGACGCTTGCAATATTAGAAAACGCCGATATAACAGGCTCTCCCCCATTTAAACCGGCGCATTTTTCAATCGAATATTTCACGTCTGCAACCGTTACGGGATTTCCGTTGTGGAACTTGATACCGTCTCTCAATGTGAACGTATAAACCAAGCCGTCCTCCGACATTGTATAGCCGCTTGCCACAGCAGGATTGAGATTGCCGTCGCTGTCGGGCTTGTATAAGCCCTCGTAGATATTGAACAGTATCTCCTGCGTGCCTGAACCGTTTGCAAGGTTAGGGTCAAGGCTGTTCAAATCCTGCGGAATGCCTATAGTAATCTGCGAATCGGCATCATCTGTTGTCGGCTGCGCCTCTGTCTGAGCTTGTGTCTGTACACTCTCAGAGCTTTCGTCCGTCGAAACAGTCGCATTTTGTGTAGAGTCTCCATCAGCCTTATCACCTGCGCATCCGCCCAGTGCAATAGTCAGTGTAAGCAACATACTTACGAAAAGAACCTTTGATTTTGTGTGTTCTCTCTTAGTCATGTCTTTACTCCTTTTCTTATTCTTTCTATATTCAGTTGTCGATGCGTCGGGTATAGTCTGCCGCTTTTTAATGCAGTACTATCCCTCAGCCTTGATAATTGTATACAATATCTGGCAAAAAAGCAATATGTATTTCAAAATATTATTGTACTTTTATTTGTCCAATACCTTTTTAAGCTCGTCCATAAAAGTATTGATGTCCTTAAATTCACGGTACACAGAGGCAAAACGCACATATGCTACCGCGTCCAGGTCCTTCAGCTTATTCATCACCAGCTCGCCAATCACCTGGCTTGGCACTTCCTTTTCCTCCCTGCCAAAAACCTCGGTTTCCACCTCGTCAACAAGCTTATTTATTTCGTCTACGCTCACAGGTCTTTTGTGGCAGGCGCGCAAAATTCCGCCCTCAATTTTAGTCCTGTCATATGCCTCTCTGTTGTTGTCTTTCTTAATGACAATAAGGGGAATAGTTTCCACTTTTTCATATGTAGTAAAACGCTTGCCGCACTCGTCGCAGACACGCCGCCTGCGGATCGAGCTGCCGTCCTCGGCAGGTCTTGAATCTATAACTCTTGTATTTTCACGATTGCAAAATGGACATTTCATAATTTGTATGCCTCCTTACGCTTACACACTTGCGCATGCAAAATTTCCGCACATATATGACAATTGATTTGTATGTAAATTCAACAAATTTTCTTACAATTCAGTATACGTGAAGATTAGAGCAATGTCAACTACAATACGCTCATTTGCGACCTCTTACCCCTACAAAATCAAAAGCTAAACTCATGATATTACACAAGCAAAGCATCATATATCCACCAATATAATATCAGGTCCAATCTGCTTAATACACTTATACGGAATGACAATCACTGCATCGTCCGTAAACATACTCCAAAAGCCCTTACAGCCGGGCACCATAATCTTACATATGCAGCCGCCGCACTCGTCGATTTCCATGTTGCAGATATGACCTAATCTCTTACAATCTTTTATACTTATAACCTCTTTCTTTTTCAGCTCACTATACAGCAATCTAACGCCCCCTCAAAAGTACTCGCTTTTATATTATATGCGCCAATCTCTGATATGCGACAGCACTGTCAGAAATTATACAAATAAAAAAAGGATTTCCAAATCTGAAAATCCTTTTTTATCATCACACACTCAATGTCACATCAGCCACATCGACAACCTCCTCAGCCGACTTGGCAAGAAGTATCATATAGTTGCCCGAATCGACCTTAAAACCGCCGCTCTCCTCGTCATAGTACGCAAAAGCATCTTCCCTAAGCTCGACCTTAACCTGCTTAGTCTCGCCTGCCTCGAGCCAAACCTTTTCAAATGCCTTAAGCTCCTTTGCAGCTTTCTTTACCTTTGGCAGCTTATCAGCTACATATATCTGCGCTACCTGAGCGCCCGCTCTGCCGCCAATATTTGAAATATTGAACGTCACCTCAACAAGCTTATTCTCACGAGTGCACTCAACCACCCTTGCCGACAGCCCTGTCATTACAAACTCAGTATATGAAAGCCCATATCCAAACGGAAACGCCGTCTTAACGTCATACGTGTCATAATATCTGTATCCTACAAAAATACCCTCGCCGTAGTTTACACTGTCGCCTCCCGGAAATTCGCCAAGCACCACAGCAGGACAATCCTTGTCGCTTACAGGGAATGTCTCGGGAAGCCTTCCCGAGGGATTGACCTCGCCGAAAATAACCTCCGCAAGCGCCACTCCGCCCTCCATGCCCGCATACCAGCTGCATATAAGAGCCTTTGCCTTGTCCACCCATGCACTCATGTCTACAGGCGAGCCCGTCTGCATTATGACAACCGTGTCAGGTCTTATGTCCAAAAGCTTTGATATAAACTCATCTTGTCCATACGGAAGTTTCAAGTCTTCACGGTCCTGTCCCTCGGTATCATAATCATGCGTAAGCCCTCCGACAAAAATCACGGCGTCTGCGTCTCTTGCTGCTTCAAGCGCCTCTGCCGCATATTCGTCATTCTTTTCCCGCTGGCGTTTAATCTTTTCGTCATCTGCAAGCTTTCTTTCAGGCTCGGGACTTGCGTTTAAGCTGTCCGCCTGTCCATTCTCATCATTGCCCACATTTGCCCAGATATTTCCTACGTCTTCATTGTAGTACCCAGGCTTATAGACAATCTGCGTATTGCCGCCAAGCAGCATATTTATGCCCATAAGCGGAGTTATCTCATAAAGCGCCTTTATCTCCGCGCTGCCGCCGCCGGGCGCATGGCATCTGTTGGCATTCTCGCCTATTACCAGAAGCTTTTTTATTTTCTTTTTATCAAGCGGCAGTATATTGTCATCATTTTTAAGCAGGACTACCGATTCCCTCGCGGTCTGGCGCAGCGCCTCCTTGTCGCGGTAGTCGTTATATGTGCCGCTCTTTCGCTCGCCGTCAAGCATATGGAGCTCATTCATCACATGAAGAATGTGCCTTACTTTTTCATCAAGCTTTTCCACGGCAAGCTCCCTGTCAATTTCGCCGCTCTCTATCATTTTAAGCAGCGGATTTGCAAGATAATATTCATCAAAATTATCCGTAACTGACATTTCCATGTCAAGTCCGTTCATAAGCGCCTCTTTCGTATCGTGCACTCCGCCCCAATCGGAAACCACAATACCCTCAAAACCCCACTCATCACGCAAAATCTTGTTGAGAAGATAGTCATTGTGACAGCAGTGCGAGCCTCTGAGCTTATTGTACGCTCCCATTATCCCCTTTGTCTTGCCTTTCTTCACAGCCGCCTCAAACGCGGGCAGATAAATCTCCCTGAGCGCCCTCTCGCTTACCTCGACGTCTACCTCCAGACGCTTTGTTTCCTGATTGTTCAGTGCAAAATGCTTCACGCACGCCGAAACATCATTTTCCTCAATTCCCTTTACAAGAGGTACTACAAGCTCCGATGTCAGATATGGGTCCTCTCCCATATATTCAAAGCTGCGCCCGCATCTGGGATTGCGCATTATATTTATCCCCGGCGCAAGTATCATATCCTTGCCGCGTCCTCTTGCCTCCTTGCCGAGAATTTGCCCTGTCCTGTAGGCAAGCTCTCTATTCCAAGTCGCCGCAAGCGCGGTATTGCTCGGCAAATACGAAACTCTGTCATATGAGAGCCCTATTTCTCTCCATACATCCTTATTAAAATCCTTGCGCACCCCCATAGGACCGTCCGATGTTATAAACGGCGGTATTCCCAGCCGCTCTACCCCTTTCGTGGAAAAAAGCCCGTTTCCATGGACCATATCCGCCTTTTCCTGCAAAGTAAGCTGGCTGATTAATTCCTCAATCCTCTCACCTGTCATGTATGCTCCCCCTCTCTTATATTGCCGACTTTCATCTGCCTGACTTTACAACGCACAAATCACAATACCCTATTGCTTGTCAGGACTTGATTTCTTTGCCATGCGAAAGCGCGCCACAAAATTAACCGCCACAGCCGCCACAAACATGACAATGCCAAGTACCTGAGATACGGCAATGCCTGTATGCGGTATCAACAGCTGGTCCGTGCGAAGACCCTCTATGAAAAATCTGCCAATTCCATATCCCCCAAGATATATCAGGCACATCTGACCGTTATATTTCTTATATTTATGATAGAAAAACATAAACGCCAGCAGACACAAATTCCACATGCCTTCATACAAAAAAGTAGGGTGGACCTGAATAAAATTCACGTCGCCCATAGCCGCCATGCCTTCAATATGCGACTGGGCTATATCCCATGACCTCACAGCCTCCACAGGCAGCCTCATAGCAAAAAGATTGTCAGTGTAGCCGCCAAACGCCTCACGGTTAAAAAAATTGCCCCATCTGCCGATAATCTGCCCAAGCACCAGACCATATACACCGCAGTCGCCAATCTGATACGGCGATATTTTTTTCACCTTTGAATACACAAATAACGTCGCAAACGCGCCTATCACAGCCCCATAAATTGCCATGCCGCCCTGCCGCGTGTTGAAAATGCTGAGCAGATTGTCCTTATATAAATCCCATGAGAAAACGACATAATATATGCGCGCGCCTATTATCGAAAAAATCACGGCGTATATCGCAAAATCCCATATTATATCAGGATTAAGCCCTTCCCATTTAGCAATCCGCGCCGCAAGCAGAATGCCAAGCCCCACGCCGATTCCTATAATCAGTCCATAAAACGCAATCCGAAAACCAAATATATAAAAGCTTTTCGGCACGTTTTGAAGATAAATCCCCAAATGGGGAAACGCAATATCTGTTGGATTCATTTTCTACCTCTTTTTCCTTAACACTCATAAACATTTTTAGACATTAAATCTAAATAATATCACATCCCCATCTTTGACAACGTAATCCTTGCCCTCCAAGCCTACAAGCCCTTTATCTCTTGCCGCGGCAAGCGAACCGTTTTCGAGTAAATCCTTATAATTCACAACCTCGGCGCGGATAAAGCCGCGCTCAAAATCAGTGTGTATTTTCCCTGCTGCCTGGGGAGCTTTCGTGCCAAGCTTGATTGTCCATGCACGGCACTCGTCCTCGCCCGCCGTGAGGAAACTTATCAACCCAAGCAGACGATAGCTTGCCGCTATAAGCTTGTCCAAGCCTGATTCCTTTAATCCCAAATCTTCAAGGAACATCTGCTTTTCATCATCGTCAAGCTCCGCTATCTCCTGCTCTATCTGAGCGCAGATTACAAACACCTCAAAGCCTTCTTTCGCAGCATACTCGCGTACCGCTTTCACTCCGGCGTTGCCCGCGCCGTCATCGGCAAGGTCGTCTTCGGCAACATTTGCCGCAAAAATGACAGGCTTGTCAGTAAGCAGATTATATCCATTCCTCCATGTCATTTCTTCCTCATCATCCGTGACAAAACTCTTGGCAAGCTTACCCTCCTCAAGATGCGCCTTAATCCTTTCCGCAAGCGCAAGCTCTTTCGCCTGAACCTTGTCGTTCTTTGCTCCGCGCGATACTTTCGCTATGCGACGTTCAAGTATCTCTATATCTGAAAAAATAAGCTCCAGATTGATTGTCTCAATATCCCTGAGCGGGTCAATGCTGCCGTCAACATGTACTATGTTTGAATCCTCAAAGCATCTTACCACATGTACTATAGCGTCAACCTCCCTGATGTTTGCAAGGAACTGGTTGCCAAGCCCCTCGCCCTTTGACGCGCCCTTTACAAGCCCTGCAATGTCCACAAACTCAATTACTGCAGGCGTTACCTTTTTTGTATTGTACAGGTCGCCAAGCAGTTTGATACGCTCATCCGGTACAGCCACTACGCCTATGTTCGGGTCAATAGTGCAAAACGGATAGTTTGCTGACTCCGCACCCGCCTTTGTCAATGAATTAAAAAGAGTGCTCTTGCCTACATTTGGGAGCCCCACAATTCCTAATTTCATATCTTCATATACCCATCCAGAAAGCCTTTATTTACAAGGGATTCTGCCTTTCTATATTTTTACTAACTCATCCTTTGGTTGTAATATACGAGCTTAGCCCATTATCTCTAAAAACCTGTTTATATTCTCACTTATATTGCCCTTAAAAACAGCCGACCCCGTGACTATTACATTTGCACCCGCATCAAGGTTTTGTTTCAGGTTCTCCAGACGCACACCGCCGTCTATCTCTATTTTTACGTCGGGATATTTACTGTCTACGATTTCGCGGAGCGCGCTGATTTTATCCAGGCATTTCGTTATATATTTCTGCCCGCCAAATCCAGGCTGTACAGTCATGACAAGTACCATATCTACCAGATAAATATACGGCAGTACCGCATCTATCGGCGTATCGGGATTAATCGCAAGTCCCGGTTTTGCGCCAAGCTGCCTGATTTTTTGCAAAGTCTGCTCAATGCAGTCACACGCCTCCACGTGTATAGTCACGCCGTCCGCGCCCAAGCGGATAAATTCCTCTACATATCTCTCTGGCTTTTCCACCATCATGTGTACATCAAGGAAAAGATTCGTGCGCTTTCTCACACATTCCAATACGGGCATACCAAAAGAAATAGACGGCACAAACATTCCATCCATTACATCTATGTGAACATATTGAGCACCCGACTTGTTTACCACATCAAGCTGCTCTCCAAGTCTGCAAAAATCTGCCGCCAAAATTGACGGTGCCAAATAATTCATTTTAGTACTTTCTCCTTTCACTCTCTTTAAGTTCCTCATAAAGCAATGCATAATTGTCATACCTTACTTTGCTTATGCTCCCGTCGGCAACTGCCTCCTTTACCCCGCACATTGGCTCATTGATATGCGCGCATGTAAGAAATCTGCATTTGTCCTCATATGGGCTGAATTCAGGATAAAAATCTTTAAGTTTTTCTTTTTCCAGGTCAAAAAGCGACAACGAACTAAATCCGGGAGTATCCATAATATAGGTTTTGTCAGATATGCAAATCAGCTCCGAATGCCTTGTAGTGTGCTTTCCCCTCTCTATCTTCGCACTTATGGCGCCTGTTTCCATTATTTTGTTGCCTTGAAGACAGTTTACAATGGACGACTTCCCTACACCACTCGGTCCGGCAAGCGCCGTAGTCTTCCCATTGAGCGCATCCAAAAGAATATCCATGCCATCTTTTTTTAATGCGCTTGTAAGCAATACTTTATAACCGCTTTTTTCATAAATGGCTGTAATGCGACTACTCTCGTCCCCACTCATTATGTCACTTTTATTAAAACAGATAATGCACTCAAGCCCCTGCCTACGCATCATTATAAGAAAGCGGTCCAGCAGATTAAAATTAGGTTCAGGCTTTGCAATCGCAAATATCAGCAATGCCTGGTCTATATTGGCAACAGCGGGACGCACCAAGATACTCCTGCGTGGAAATATATGCGTTATATTACCCTCCATATCCTTTGTATCAGTGATTTCTATTTCTACATCATCGCCTACAAGCGGCTTGATGTTTTCTTTGCGGAATATTCCCTTAGCCTTACATTGATATAATTCGCCGTCCGCCGCATGAATATAATAAAAACCCGCTATGCCCTTTATGATTTTCCCCTGCATCAAATTTATTCGTCCTTTACAAACTCTACGGTCTGCTCTGTCTGAGTTGCCACCTGGCTCATCTGCGTAGTCTGCCTGCCATCTGCGTCAACTACAGGTTCCGCCACGCTCTTTAGATATGTTATGATTACAACTCCGTATGCCGAAGAACTCTCAAAACCGCTAAGATTAATCGTTACCGGAAAAGCCGTAACGCTCTTTGCCTCCCAGAGCTGTTTTGTCCTGTCGCCTGAAAGGAGGAGCACCTGTGCGTCTCCGCCGATATAATCCTCCGGAGCCTGCACTGTGATATTACAGCTGTAAGTCGATATCTCCTTGCCTATGCTGACTTTCAAGTCAACCACTGTTCCCTTGCTTACATCTGTATTTGCCTCATAGCTTTGATAGCATATCTGCCCTTCGGGATATTCGCTGTAGGTTTCCTCAACCTCTCCGATGACAAGCCCTGCCGCCTCAAGCACACTTACAGCCGCCTCCTGCGTATATCCCATTACCTCGGGCATACGCACATTCACGCTCTCGCTGCCTTTACTTATCACAATGGAAACTTCTGATTCCAATGCGGCAATGGTATTCCCCTCCGGCGACTGTGATATTATCAATCCGCTTTCATACTCATCAGAATATTCTTCGCTCTTTGCCACTTTAAAACCATTATTCGTAAGACTTGCCGTGGCCTCAGCCTCAGTAAGTCCCACTACAGGCGGCACATTCACTCCGTTTGCACCCGCGCTTACGGTAAGGACAATCGTAGTGTTCATAAGGATTTTGTCATTTGCCAGCACCTCCGTGCCATCTTCCAAAGACGCGGAAATAACGTGCTCTTTTTCATAATCCGTAGATTCGATATATCTCGTAAGGACGCCTAAACCGTTAGCATTAAGCGCTTCTTTTACTTCGCTTACGTCTTTATCCAAAAATTCAGGCATAACCGCGCGTTCTGCATCGTCTCCGTCAGCGCTTGCCCTGTTTTCCGCCATCGAATCAATCTGCGAGAAAAATCCTGTCGCCTGACCCACAAAGTAAAGGAGTATACATCCTATGACTACTGCCGCAATGACAGTAAGTATCGTAGTGACACGCTCCGCCTTTGGATTGTAATCGTATTCGTCGCGCGACGGATATTTTCGCTCACTCTCATAATCAAGCCTGCTCATATTTTGGCGGTTGACTGTTTCCTGCGGATATCTGTCCTCCTCATAATACTCATATTCCCTGTTTCTTTTAGATGAGCTGCTTTTACCTGCCTTGCTTTTATTTACATTTTTCTTAGCGGAGGCGTTTTTGGTGCCTGAACCTTTATTGCTTCCCCTGTTTGACGAATTGCCCTGATTGCCCCTGCTGCTTCTTGTCCCCTGCTGTCTTTCCTGATAATCATATTCCTGAGCATAATAGTCATTGTATCCTTGGTCATCATAAGCCTGCGAATCATATCCCTGGGCATCATAGCTTTGGGTGTCGCCGCTCACATAACCATATCCCTGAGTATCATATGAATTATCATAGTTATACTCATTTTCATAGTTGTCCGCACCGTCATTAGTCGCTTTTACCTGATTAGGTATTGCCTCCAAGTCCTCCTCGTCTGCATACGACTCGCGTTTTGGCACCTTATCTTCCCAGACCGTTTCAAGTACGGCGGGCATCGGCTCCGCGTATGCTTCCTGCGGCTGTACTGCGCGCGGCTGCGGCGTAACCACTCTTGTCTGCCCCGCCGCGTCTGCCGTATCGACTTGTGCTATTACATCATCGGGTCTTATAAGCGAATGCTTCAAATCCTTTATCATTTCGCCCATGCTCTGATATCTTCTGTCAGGACTTTTCTGCGCACACTTCATAACGATATTTTCGATGCTTACCGGTATTTCAGGGACAAATTCCCTAAGCGTAGGCATAGGGTCCTGAATATGCTTTATCGCAATTGCGACCGTAGTGTCACCGTTAAACGGCACTCTGCCCGTAAGCATTTCAAAAAGAGTGATGCCCAATGAATAGATATCACTCTTTTCATCCGAAAATCCTCCCCTTGCCTGCTCAGGCGAAGTATAATGCACCGACCCCATCACGTTTGATGTGATTGTATTGCTGGATGCCGCCTTTGCTATGCCAAAATCTGTGACTTTTACTTTGCCTTCCCTTGAAATAATGATGTTCTGCGGCTTTATATCCCTGTGTATAATGTGATTGTTATGAGCCGCCTCTATGCCCATGGCTACCTGGATTGCAATGCTTATTGCCTCCTTGGTAGTCAGTCTTGATTTCTTTTCTATATATTTTTTAAGGGTAATGCCCTCAACAAGCTCCATTACTATGTAATGTATTCCGTTTTCCTCGCCTACATCATAGACGTTGACTATATTCGGGTGCATAAGCCCCGCCGCCGCCTGCGCCTCTACCCTGAACTTTGATACAAAATTTTTGTTTTCGACAAATTCCTGTTTTAAGACCTTAACCGCAACAAGCCTGTTGAGCTTCTGGTCTTTTGCTTTATATACATCGGACATGCCGCCTGTGCCTATTTTTTCAAGTATCTCATAGCGGCCGCCTACAAGCATTCCTAACTTAATCATTCTGACCTCCAAACGGTTCTACAAGAACCACTGCTATATTATCACGCCCACCGTTTTCGTTGGCAGCGTCTATCAGTCTCTTACCTGCTTCGCTTATGTCATTGCTATGCTCTATAATCTGGTGTATCTCGTCATCGCTAAGCATATTCGTAAGACCGTCTGTACATAACAGCAGCTTCTCGCTCTCCCCTATAAAAACCTCGAAGAAGTCCACAAGAACATATTCTTTTACTCCTACAGCGCGCGTGATAATATTCTTATCGGGATGCGTGCGCGCCGTCTCCCTGTCAATACCACCAAGATTAACCATTTCCTCAACCAATGAATGGTCCGTCGTAATCTGCGTGATGAAATCATTGATTACATATAATCTGCTATCGCCCACGTTTGCAACAGTAACTGTATCATCACGGCAGGTCGCGATTACAAGCGTAGTGCCCATGCCAAACAGTGCTTCGTCCTCGCGGGACAACTTATAAAGATACGCATTTGCGGCATCGACTGCCCTCTGAATAATGTTCTCAGGGTCATCGTCATCACTAATGCTTTTTATTACCTCTACTACCTTTTCTACCGCATGCTTCGAGGCATAATCTCCCGCTCTATGTCCCCCCATACCGTCAGCAACAATAAAAAGATTGGGCAAATTTCCAATCGGCTCACTTGATGTAAAAATATAATCTTCGTTTATTTCACGCCTCTTTCCGACATCAGTTATAGAAAACAGCTTCACTGGTCTTCCTCCAATCCTTTTGTATTTTAAGATATTCCCCTAATAAATCAATTATTTCCATATCAATCAATAATAACATATAAATAAAAAAAGGGCAATAGGCGCAAATTGTTTTTTGTCTGGTACATAAAAACACATAGCCGCAGCCGCCATACATACAATGGCAGATACAGCTATGCATCATCGCTTTTCCTAAAACCCTAATTTCTTATAAATGTCAAAGCAGTCAAATGTAGCAAAATAATCTTTCGGCGTCTCGGCCCTCCTAATCAGCTGCACACTCCCATCCTCTTTCAAAAGCAGCTCAGCCGACTTCAATTTGCCATTGTAATTATACCCCATAGAATACCCATGCGCACCTGTATCATGAATTGCCAGATAATCCCCGATTTCAATCTTAGGCAGCATTCTGTCAACCGCAAACTTGTCATTGTTCTCGCAAAGCGAACCCGTCACATCATATTTATAATCACATGGCTCATTCTCCTTGCCAAGCACTGTAATATGATGATAAGCTCCGTACATCGCGGGACGCATAAGATTAACCGCACACGCGTCAACACCTATGTATTCCTTGTGCGTGTGCTTTTCATGGATAGCTTTGGTGACAAGATGACCAAACGGTGCCATCATAAAGCGACCAAGTTCGGTATAAATCGCCACATCGCCCATTCCCGCAGGCTCAAGCACCTCCTCATAAACCTTTCGTACACTCTCTCCAATGACACGAATGTCATTTTTTTCCTGCTCAGGTCTGTAGGGAACTCCGATACCGCCCGAAAGATTTATAAATCTTATGTCCGCGCCAGTCTCCTTTTTCAGCTTAACCGCCACCTCAAAAAGCGTCCTCGCAAGCGTAGGATAATATTCATTTGTCACGGTATTGCTTGCCAGAAACGCGTGTATGCCAAAATGCTTCACTCCCTTTGCCATCAACACCCTAAATCCCTCAAAAAGCTGCTCCGTGGTAAAGCCATATTTTGCGTCTCCGGGATTATCCATTATATCCGTGCTGATTTTAAACACTCCTCCAGGATTGTAGCGGCACGAAATAGTTTCGGGCAGCGCCCCCAATGTCTTTTCCAGAAATTCTATATGCGTAAAATCATCTAAATTTATCGTCGCCCCTATCTTGTAAGCATATTCAAACTCCTCCGCGGGCGTATCATTTGATGAAAACATAATATCCCCGCCAGACACTCCCATAGCGTGGCTAAGCATAAGCTCCGTCAATGAAGAACAATCGCAGCCGCAGCCGTAATCACGAAGAATATCTATCAGAAACGGGTTAGGCGTAGCCTTTACCGCAAAATATTCCTTAAAGCCCTTATTCCACGAAAACGCCTCCTTAAGTGCCTTGGCGTTCTCACGTATACCCTTTTCATCATAAATATGAAAAGGCGTCGGATAGGTCTTTACAATCTCCTCTATCTGTTCCTTTGTCACAAATGCCTCTTTTTTCATTATAAAATCCTCCATCCAATATCTTTATATTTTATTTATATTGCTGCCTGTAAGCTCGATAAGCTTTATCTCATTTCTAAGCGAATCCTTAAAAACATTTACAAAATTTTTCTGCGCACAATAAAGCGCGCTGTCCGTCTCCGCCCCCGTCATCTCGCCCGTGAGCACAAACTCCGAATCCACTATGAGCCTAAGCTGCCTGTCATTTTTTTCCGTGATATACACTGTCGCACCCGAAAGCTCATTCTCCAGCGGTTCGTTTGTCAACAACACTACTTTCTTTCCTCTTTCAATCAGGCTCTCCAGCGGCTGCCTTAGCTCGTCAAGATAATCCGCGGGCAGGGAAATATATACTCTGTATCGTACAGCCTCCAGCATATTGTAAATCTTATCCATTATATGCCTTGGCGTGCTGATTGTGATATAGCCCTCGCAGCAGGCGCTAAGCTTTGGCATATCCGTCACAAGCTCCCGCATTAATTTTTCAAGGCTGCGGATTTTGTTGCTGCAAAAATCCTCGGGCGCTACGGCCGTGTATTTGTTGGTCCCGCCCTCCAGCAGATACGCCGCTCCCTTGTCTACAAGCCCTGCCAGCGCACTGTATACGTTTGAGCGCGATATACCTGTCATCTTCGCAGCCTCGTAGCCTGACACGGCGCTGTTTCGCACAAGGCACAAATAAATGCTCGCCTCCTGCCGCGTCAACCCGAACTGCACAAGCTTTCCTATCAATGCTTCCGTCACTGAATTTTCCATCTTAAATTCCTCATTACCGCTTATATGGCTATGAAAACTAATGCCTGCAATGTTTTCATCTCCACATTCACAATAGTAGTTCTTAATAGGAACACTATACTATATGTCCGCAAAATTGTCAAGCGCATACCGCCTTATTCACTTTTTTCGGCTTTTCAACAAATATGTTTGATTTATCCTTAATTTGCCTATATAATATTATTAATGGTTATCCATAAACATTATTTTATATTAGGAGGTAATTGTAATTATGTTTGAACCAAATTTAAGTATGTTTTCTTTATCAGGCAAGACTGCGCTCGTGACCGGCGCAAATACAGGCTTGGGACAGGGCATCTGCGCAGCGTTTGCAAAGGCGGGAGCTAACGTTGTCGGCGTGGCAAGGCGCAGCTGCGAAGAAACAGCGGGCAAAATCGCCGCGTTTGAGGGAAGCTTTAAGGAAGTTATCGCTGATATGTCAGATATAAATGTAATACCGCACATAGCGGAGGAGGCAAAAAAAGCATTCGGGCGCGTTGACATTCTTGTAAACAACGCAGGCATAATAAAAAGATGTGATGCCGTAGACGTCACTATGGAGGACTGGGATTCCGTCATTGACTTAAATGAAAAAATGGTATTTTTCCTCTGCCAGACTTTCGCAAAAGAATGGATTGCCGACGGCAAGGGCGGTAAAATCATAAATATCGCTTCTATGCTCAGCTATCAGGGCGGCATACGCGTTCCCGCTTATACATCAAGCAAGAGTGCCGTACTCGGCCTTACAAGGGCGCTCGCCAATGAATGGGCATCCCACAACATAAATGTAAACGCCATAGCTCCGGGCTATATGGCTACCCACAATACCGACAATCTCCGCAGCGACGAACAGCGCAGCGAAGAAATTCTCGGCCGCATACCCGCAGGACGCTGGGGCACTCCCGAAGATGTGGCAGGCGCTGCTATCTTCCTTGCATCAGATGCTGCCGCATATGTTCACGGATTTACCGTTGCCGTAGACGGAGGCTGGCTTGCAAGATAAATAATATAAAAATAAGGCTGTCGCATCAAGAAAAATGTCAAGTTCCTGATGCGGCAGCCTTGATTTTTATATATTCTCAATCTGCCAGTCTATCGGTTCTACCCCGTTTTTCTCCAAAAACGCATTTGCCTGGCTGAAATGCTTACAGCCAAAAAATCCACGGTGCGCCGACAGCGGGCTTGGGTGCGGAGCTTTCAAAATCAGATGCTTGGGATTAGTGAGCATCGGTATCTTACTCTGCGCCGGTCTCCCCCACAAAAGATACACAATCGGCCTGTCTTGAGCATTCACTGCCTGTATTACCGCGTCGGTAAACTGTTCCCAGCCATGTCCCTGATGTGAATTTGCCTGATGCGCGCGCACTGTAAGAACCGTGTTAAGCAAAAGCACGCCTTGGTCCGCCCATTTTTTCAGATAACCGTTATTCGGTATGTAGCAGCCCAAATCATCATTAAGCTCTTTGTATATGTTCTGCAGAGACGGCGGTATCTCTTTCTGGCTTGGCAGCACGGAAAAGCTAAGACCATGCGCCTGATTTACATTGTGATAAGGGTCCTGGCCGAGCAGAAGTACCTTGACCTTGCTAAGCGGCGTAAAATGAAACGCATTAAAAATATCATCAGAGGGCGGATATATCACGGCCCTACTGTATTCGTCTTTCACAAACGTAAAAAGTTCCTTGTAATACGGCTTGCTGAATTCACCCTGAATCGCCGCAAGCCAGTCATTATTTATCATTGCCATATTTAATCCCTCCATGCAGCAGACCGCTAAAGCCTGACAGACACTCCTTTTTCACGCAGATACTTTTTAACCTCAACAATCTCCAATTCCTTAAAATGAAACAGTGATGCCGCAAGCGCCGCGTCCGCCTTGCCCTCATCAAGCGCCTCATAAAAATGCTCAAGCTTTCCCGCGCCACCTGACGCTATGACAGGTATCGATACATTCTCCGAAATCGTCCGCGTAAGCTCTATGTCATATCCGTTTTTAGTGCCGTCACAATCCATACTCGTCAAAAGTATCTCTCCCGCGCCCAGCTTGTTTGCCTTTATAGCCCATTCGACCGCGTCAATGCCCATATCCACGCGCCCGCCGTTTTTGAAAATATTCCAGCCCGAACCATCAACTCTGCGCTTAGCATCTATAGCCACCACCACACACTGACTGCCAAATTTGTCAGCCGCCTCGCTTATAAGCGCAGGATTCATAATCGCGGCGCTGTTTACCGCTACCTTGTCCGCTCCCTCACGCAAAATAGCCTTGAAATCGTCAACCGTCCGTATGCCGCCTCCGACTGTAAACGGTATAAAAACTTTCTCTGCCACTCTGCGCACCATATCGACCTTTGTAGCGCGGTTGTCAGACGATGCCGTTATGTCAAGAAAAACCACCTCGTCAGCCCCCGCTTTGTCATACGCCGCCGCTATCTCTACAGGGTCTCCCGCGTCTATAAGGTTTACAAAATTTACTCCCTTTACCACTCTGCCGTTGTTCACATCAAGGCACGGAATAATTCTCTTGGTAAGCATCAGTCCACCTCCAGCTCAATGAAATTCTTCAAAATTTTAAGTCCGACCGCTGAGCTTTTCTCAGGGTGAAACTGGCATGCAAAAACATTATCCTTTTCAACCGATGCATGAATGAGCGTGGCATACTCCGTCGTCGCCGTCACTATATCAGGCTCGTCCGCCCTCAAATAATACGAATGCACAAAGTACACATAAGCCCCCTCATCGATTCCCTTAAAAAGTCTGCCCCTGTTTGGAAATCTGAGAGAATTCCAGCCTATCTGCGGCACTTTTAACCCTTTATCCGGAATGTGCACGATTTTACCCTTTAATATGCCAAGTCCCTCAACACCCTCAGCTTCCTCGCTCTCCTCAAACAATAACTGAAGCCCAAGACATATGCCTAAAAACGGCGTTTTGTTTTCGACCACACGCCTGATGACATCTACCAGACCATAAGCCTTAAGTTTCTCCATAGCCGTGCCAAACGCACCTACCCCCGGCAAAATGACCCTGTCCGCTTTTAAAATTGTCTCCTTGTCTCTCGTAATAACCGCGTGCTCTCCAAGTGATATCAACGCTTTTTCCACGCTCTTTATGTTGCCTGCGTCATAATCAATGATTACCGTCATTGCCTATCTCATTCCCCCTCGCTTCTCAAAATCCGCAAACCAAACAAGCCCTGACCTCATCGGTCAAGGCTGTTGTTTTCCGTTTATTATATCATTGAGCGCCATTGAATACGAAAGAGAATCCTCTATCTGCAAAAGCTCCCTCGCCGCCGTCTCGTCAATGCCGTAATCAGTCAAAAGTATATTTGATATCTCATCCTTTATAGCATCAACCTCAGCCAATACTCCATATTGCTCAGCATCGGTATTTATGTAATCATAAGTTTCATAACTGCTTATAAGCGCATTCAACGCCTCAATCTCGCGTCCCATCTTCATATTGTTTTTATATGAATCGTATTTGCGCTCCATCTTTAATATTGCCTCGCTTCTGCCCTTGATGATATCATCTGACGAGTCAAGCTCCATTCCGTATGTAGCGCGGTACGCTGTCATATAATCACCATTATAATACGCTTTTCTCGCCTTTTGGATATATCCTTGCGATGCCAATATACTTGTCGCTACCATAATCGCTCCGAATACCGTAGCGCCAAACAGCGCTCCGACCATAAGCTTTTTAGGAGGTATCCGTTTGATTGGCGGCTTTGAAGCCTCTTTAGCCCTCTTTGCCTCAAGCTTTGCTTCCTTTGCAGCCTTTTTCTCTTTCTTCTTCTGCTCCGCCTCTGCCGCTTTAGCTTTCTTTGCTGCCTCCTTCTCTTCTGCCTTAGCTTTCTTAGCCTCCTCCTTTGCTGCCTTTTCCTCCTCTTTCTTAGTGAGGTTTTCCTGCTTCTTGGCTTCTTTCGCCGCTTTTTCCGCTTCAAGCTCCTCCTCGGTAGGCTCAGGCACTAAGTCCTCGGTAAGCATATTGAAAAACTTACTCATCGCGCCCGGTTTCTTTGGAGCATCTTTCTCTACGGCTGCAATCTCATCTGTGTCTTCCTCGTTACCGCCTTTTTTCTTGGAAGCTTTCTTTTTCTTGGCTTTTTCTTTTTTGGGTTTTACCTTTCCGGTTTCCTCCATTTCAGCCTTTTTATTCTCTACACGCTTAACCACATCTACGTTTGGCTTGGAAGCGCCCTCATCACTGTCATCCATGTCTTCCATCTTACCGGCGTCCACAAATGCTTTTTCATTTTCGGCCATCTGGCTAAGCATATCCATCATATCGTCCTGAATCGGCTCATTGTTGTCATCTTTTTTAAGCATATCATGTATTTCAGCCAAATCCGAATCTGTTTCCTCATCAAGCAGACTAAGTACGTCATCCATGCTGTCAGCCACATTTCCTTCGTCAACTGACACCATCTCATTCTCAGCAATTTCAGCTTCCGCGCCTCCGGTCTGAAAAGAGTCGGTCGCGTCAAGCGTCTCAATATCAGGTATATCCACTGAAAAGTCATCATCGTCTTCTTCCGCATCTGCTGCTGACACATCTGACACATCTGTCACATCAGACGTATCTTCATTCAAAACCGGGTCCAAAATGTCATCAAGACTAAAGCCGTCGTCAAGACCGCCAACATTTGATGTCATGTCAGCATTATCATCATTCTTCAAATCATCAAAGCTCACATCGTCAATATTTAATTCTTCCTCTGATGTTTCCGCCACGTCTATATCAGATTTACCGTCATCTGCAGCAATTTCTGAAACGTCTTGCATAGTCTCGCCCTGTTCAGGTTCGTCTATACTCAGTTCATCGGCATCCAACTCACCCGCAATCTCCGTCTCAGTCGCAGACTGTATCGCCTCGTCAAGTCCGTCAATGCTTATGTCTCCAATGGTTCCTATATCATCAGCAGATATGGTTTCCGGAGTATCGGCAATATCCGTAGCTGCATCACTTACACTCCCATTTTCTTCGTCATTGTCATCCGTAAGCACCTGAGAAAGCAAATCCGAAATTTCGTCCTGGCTCAATCTGCCCTCCATACCGCCCATACCACCTGACACTCCTGTCGGAATTTCTACAGCCGAAGTCTCCACCTCATGAAGCTCTATATCAGAAAGCTCGTTATCGGAAAGCTCAACCTCGGGCTCTGACTCCGGCATTTCAAGCGCATCGAGCGCTATTTCTCCATCAGCCTCACCCTCATCTGTGGATTTTTCACCTCGCGGCTCGCTTATTGATTTAAGTAAACTGTCCAAGTAATTTTCCTCTGTACTCATTATCAGCCCTCCACTAACATTAATTATTTCCGTCCGATAAACAACAGCTCTGCAAAAAATCCACTGAATTCATTGCGATACTGACGCCCTTATCACCCAAGTCCTCTGTCATCTGGTACAATGTTTCGTTTATCCTAAAAAAGTCCGCTTTTTTGTTGTAAAAGGCGGCCTTTTCAAATGGCCATCTTATAATATCAGGCATACCAAGCCCTACCCCAAGCTCCAATATGCAGAGCTTTTTATTCAGTGTAAGTTTCAGCCAATTCGTGTATTTATCCCACTGCGGCTTATATCCGTCCTCAATATATCCTTTCCCGCACAAGACATTGTTAAATACAAGCGCCTCGCCGCATATAGGGCATTTAGGCTGCACCGACATATACTCTTTACTGCCTCCCCCTGCTAACACTGTCCTTATACGCTCCAAATAGCTGTCAGCATCATGCAATCCACCGCCGCATGTCTGACTGCTGCATTGAAGTCTGCTGTAATTCCCGCATGGTTCCACAATTCTTTCCGTGTCAAAATCCGCTTTTTTGATATTTCCGTCAATACATGTCGTCACAACAAAATAATTTTTGTCTTTTACCAGCCTGTATAAATTTTCATACGCTCTTTCCAGGCGCCCGTCGTCATGTTCATCAATGTAAAATCTCTCTATATACGGCACTATCCATTCAAGGCTGTCGTCCCTGTCGACTTCGTCCAAAACACTCATAAGCCTTGGAAATCTGTCAATATCTCCAAAGCTTTCATTAAACTCCTCGCCAATGCCTACTAAAACCGCATCGGCATCATTGATTTTTTGAATGAGCAGATTTTGTTTTGTCCTGTCCATAGCAGCTCCCGAAAGTCAGCACTTTATAAGAGTCGGGCTATCCACCCGACTCCCTCTTTGCTATTTTTTTGAAAGTAACTCGTCAATGACCTTAACAAGATTTCCGATTTCAGGCTTTGAAAGCTGTGCGTCCGCACCTAAATCCTCGCCTTTCTTTCTCATTTCATCATTGACTAATGATGAAAAGATGACAACCGGTATCTGCTTTGTCGTATCGTCCGATTTAACAAGTTTAGTCAGGCGGTGTCCATCCATGAGAGGCATCTCGATATCGGTAATAAGAAGCTGTACATCTTCATCGAGCGTGCCGGCATCTCTGCATTTTGTTATGTATTCCCAAGCCTCCTCGCCGTTCTCGGTCTTGATTATGTTGTCATAGCCCGCTTTCCTGAGTGAATCGCATATAAGCTTTCTAAGAAGCGATGAATCCTCCGCGATAAGAATGGGAATACTCGTCTCCTCCCTCACGCCAAGAGAATCTATCTCTGTAACCTTTAAGCCCGTCTCCGGATTAATGTCTGTAATAATCTTCTCGAAGTCAAGAATGATAATCAGCTTGCCGTCTATCTTGATAATACCTGTGGAAATGCCGTCCTCCGCTGTAGTAACCGTAGCGCCCGGCTTGATAATGTCTACCCATGAAACTCTGTGAATGCCGATAACCGAATCAACATGGAAAGCAATGTCCAGCTTATTGAAACTTGTGATAATAAATAATCCGCCGGGATTTGACTGCCCTCTCTGCAGGCAGTTGCGCAAATCAATCGCCGTAATCATATCATCACGCGGCATAAAAATACCTTCTACGCTCGGGTGGGCATTGGGAACGGGCGTTATGGGCTGATAGGGGATAATCTCTCTGATTTTGGCTACGTTGATGCCGTAAGAGTTGCCATCGACCACAAATTCCAGTACCTCTAGTTCGTTTGTTCCGTTCTCTAAGAGAATCTTAGTTTCCATATTAACCTCCATTCTGACAGACACCTTGTCTATATAATACTGCTGCGCAGATATTTTATCTATTCACCATTATAACATATATGTAGTGAAAATTACAAATATTTTCAGATAATTTTTGACAAATTTATTTTTTTATTGCAAAATTGAAAAATTATCTTAATTGTATATCGAAACTGCCGTCGGAAGACGAAATGCGCATGGTAAATGTTTCGATATCCGCATCGGTCATGTCGTCTATTTCCGCTACCGCGACTACTTCCCGCACCTCGCCCGCGGGAATCGTATCAATATACGAAGAAATATCATCAGGCAGGAGCGTATTGCGCGCTTTCACTGATTTATCGTTTACGTTCATGCGTATGCTTAGATTGTGATTGAAGATATCGCATTCCGCACTTTCATTTGTGGCGCTCTCTATATCGAAATGCACCACGAGAAGTTTTTTGCCCTGTGCCGCCGTAACACTGAATCCTGTGCTGTCCTTTGGATATGCGTCGCATATTTCAAATGACTGATACTTGATTGCCACGCCGTCTATTCCAAGCAGCTGTGCAATATCCGCTTCGTCTGTGGTAAGGACCTCTACGCCTGCCTGCTCAGACTCATCGGTCTGCATTTCCGACTGTTCCTGACTTTCCTCTGCGCTCTGAGTATCTGTAGCGGATTCACTCTCATTATTTTCTGTATCGAGCGTTTCCGAACTTTCCTCCTGGCTTTCTTCCATAAGGCTCTCCTGAAGCACTGCCTCCGCAAGCACTCTGTCATCAGCAAGCCTGTAATTGTAGGTTGATGAGTATTTTAACAGCAGTCTCGCGGAATATTCCGATATCATCTCCGTCTGCTCATCTGTCAAGTCAGGCATTGAATCAATACAGCCTGTCAAAAGCAGCATCGACGCTGCCAAAAGCCCAAGGGCTTTAATCCTTTTCAACAAGAACACCTCCATTTATTTAGTTTCAAGCTCAAACCAGAACTCTACACCATTTGTATAATTGATAACACCGTATTGCTGATTCATGGAATCCATAATCGCCTTTACGATAGATAATCCTACTCCGCTGCCGCCGTATTCCCTGGTGCGTGCCTTATCCACCTTGTAAAATTTCTCCCATATATGCTCAATCGAAGCCTCGGGTATCGGCTCGCCCGTATTAAACACGCTGATGCGGACTTTATTTTTTGCTTCACTGTCTATGCGATATTTTATCTCTATTATCTTTTCGCCGTTTACATGGTTTATAGCATTGCTGAAAAAATTCCTTATGACTTCTTCAACCTTAAACTCGTCCGCCCACACATAAATCGGCTCTGAATTATCTACATTTAATTTTATGTCATTCTGGCTGATAAGTATATCGGCAGAATGCAAAAAGTTCCTGACGAGAGCGACTATATCAAACCTTTCCATCGTCACCACGTCGTTGCCAAACTCCAGTTCATTGAGGCTCAAAAGCTTTCTCACCATATTGTTCATTTTGCCTGCTTCGTCAATTATTACGTCGCAGTAAAAATCCCTGCTCTCATCGTCATTGTCATTTATGCCCTCTTTAAGCCCCTCAGCATACCCCTGTATCAAAGCAATCGGCGTTTTCAGCTCATGAGAAACATTTGAAAGAAACTCCTTGCGCATCTCGTCTATCTGCTCTTTCTTTTCTATGTCGCGTTTCAGCTCGTTGTTTGCCGTTTTCAGCTCCGATACCGTTTTTTCCAGCGCGCTTGAAAGCTCGTTCATATGCTCCCCAAGCAAATCTATCTCATTTTTCCCCCGACTTACATATTTGGTTTCAAAGTCGAGATTTGTCATTTTTTCGGATATATCCTTTAACTGCATTATAGGTCTGGTAATGCGCGTCGTCAAAAGCAAGATGATTGCCGCGCTTACAAGCGTCGCCGCAATGCCTATATACGCAAGGAAACGGTTCGCTAACTTAACGCTGTCGCGTATGCCCTCAAGCGGCGAGCGCACTATGAAAAGGTTGCCGTTGTCCAATACGCCCCACATTTCAAGGTACTCCGTCCCCGTCACGTCATCCATTGCCGTAGCCGTGAGATATTTCTCATTTTTTTCAAGATAGTTCAAATTGGAATCCGGGTCAAAAAAGTTGTCATACAGCCTGCGCATGAGAAGCTCGGTATAGCGTGAGCTTGATTTGACCGTAGTCGATTGCGCGTCGATGACCAGCACGCTGATATTGTACATATCGCATATTTTGCGAAGCTTGATGTCAAACTCCTCCGATGTGATATCTCCGCTAAGCGTCGCCTCATTTATGCTCTCATAAGCCTCGCTTATCACGTCTTTTTTGTTATTTATATAAAAGCTCTCAAGGAAAAAATTATTTATAATCCAACAAAGCGTCAGCGTACCGACCATAACGATTATAAATATAAAAGCAATCTGATGTTTTATGGAATATTTCATAACTACTGCCTCTTGCTGCCCTGTGCAATGTCATTTTATATTTCAAGCTTGTAGCCCATTCCCCATACGGTCTTTATAAGGTTGCCCTTTTCCCCCATCTTGCTGCGAAGCTTTTTCACATGGGTGTCAATAGTCCTGGCATCCCCGAAATAATCATAATTCCACACGCTGTTGAGTATTTTTTCCCTCGAAAGCGCTATGCCCTTATTTTCCACAAAGAAAGTCAAAAGCTCAAATTCCTTAAAGCTTAAGTCAATCTGCCTGCCGTCTATTGTGACTACATGAGCCGCTTTGTCTATCACTATGCCTCCGCACTCAATAGTCTCGCCGTCCGCAAGCTGATCCACGGCCTTGTTGAACCGGTCCTGCTCCTCCGGAGTGATGGAGCTGCCGGACTCCCCGCCGTCCGCCGGGGGCGGCATGGGCACCGGCTCGCTGACGATGTGGATGTTCCGGGCGGGAGGCTCGATGTCCCCGGGCAGCTTGGGCTTGGAGTGGGTAGATGCGTAGGCGTCCTCCACCAGGGCGGGGTCCCGGCCCTCGATGATGGCCACCATCTCGCCGCCGGTGATGGTCTCCTTCTCCAGCAGGTAGGC